>CAIRNL010000386.1 GCA_903879975.1 uncultured Chloroflexota bacterium
ACGCACTCGCGACACTGCCGGGATTGGCCGGCGGGCTGCTAGAGGAGCTTCAGGCCAGTGGCCGTTGCCGGGAACTGGCTGAGCGCTGCTACGGCTTTTTCAACTTCCTCTATCTGGGGCGCGGGATCAACTACCCCATCGCGCTTGAAGGGGCGCTCAAGCTCAAGGAGATCAGCTACATCCATGCCGAGGGCTACCCAGCCGGTGAGATGAAGCATGGACCGATTGCGCTCGTCGACCCTACCATGCCCACCGTGGTCGTAGCCCCGCGCGATGGCGTCTACGATAAGATGATCAGCCAGGTTGAGCAGATCAAGGCACGTAGTGGGCTGGTGTTGGCCGTGGCCCACGCCGACGACGATGCCCTCCGCGCCAAGGCCGACTTCGTCCTGCCGGTTCCGGTGACAGATGAGCTGCTTACGCCCATCCTGGCTGTAATGCCGTTGCAGGTCTTTGCCTATGAGATGGCAGTGCGTCGCGGCGCCGACGTCGACCAGCCGCGCAACTTGGCGAAGAGTGTGACGGTGGAGTGATGACAGCCACATCGGTCACTGTTGAGGTACAGCGTGTCATTTTGCATGCGTATCGGGTTCTCCCCAAAAACCTGGAGAGAACCCGATACTGCACCAGTAGTTTGGACAGATCGTCAATCGACAATGCAGAGTTGTAGCTATGGAAACTTGACTGTTGAGCGGTTGTGTAATCCGGCTGGGTCATCGACCCGACGCGCGACCTGACCAACCGCAGCGGCAACGCCGTGCCCTGCGTCTGCAACACGCGCGCTGCCCAGAATCGCCAGGAGCGGCTGCTGGCCATGGGCAGGCAGCGCGGCGACGAATCCGCCGTCCGCCTGGCTGACCTGCTCCGCGGCCCCTACAACGAGCAGGCTATCGCCGCCACGGAGAAGCTGATTGCCCCGCCGGCCACGGCATCCTGACGCTGACCGGCCTGCCCAGCTGCGGCAAGAGCAGGCTGCTCCATGCGTTCGTCAACGAGATGCGCGCCTGCGGCGTCGAGACGCAGTACACCCTGACCACCGTGCTGCTTGACTATCTGCGCGCCGCCTTCGACCCCGATCACGAGGCGAGCGGGTTCGATGCGCGCTGGCAGGCGCTCATCGACATTCCCGTGCTCTGCATCGACGAACTGGACGAGTACACGGCTACGGACTGGGCATCCGTACGCTTCAAGATGCTCCTTGACTACCGCTGGCGCGATCTTGGCAGCAAGAGAACGGCTTTCGCCGTCAACCTGAAGCCGGGGCAGACGCTGGAGCAGACGAAGCTGCCGGAGAAGGTGGTGAGCCGGCTGTCGGACGGGAGGGGGAGGATCGTGGCGGTGTACGGCAGCGATCTGCGCATGCAGCGGTAGGAACGCAGGTGAAATCTCTCGCTTTGATATTTGCTGCCCCAACTGGCCATCCGCGCCCCGACGGCAATAACAAATCTGGATTCGTCTATTCGTGATTAGGTTCCGGTCGGAGAGGATTCCTATTCGTCAACCGCACTGACGCCAGCGCTGTAACACGATCAGAAACACAGCTTGCCCGGCGACCTGGTCGCACGGGTCACAGTTCTCCTTCCAAGGCGTCGCCCAGCAGCCAGGCCGCCGCCGGTTGCCAGCGCAGGTTGGGCGGCAGCGTGACGGCAGCGGGCAGCGATTCCAGGGTCAGCAGCAGTGGCGTAGCGGCCGGATAGTGCGTCGCCGCTTCCGCGAGCGCTCGCACCTCACGCGCCAGGGTCGCCGGTTCTTCCACCGCGGTGCACACCTGCAGCAGCCAGGTTGACCGGTCGGGCAGTTGGGCGTGGAAATCCACTTCATAACCGGACGGTGTGCGCACATAGTGCACGTCTGCGCCGCGGCGCTCCAATTCGATGAGCACGGCCGTCTCCAGCGCACGCCCCAGGTTGGCGCGGCCGCTGCGCTCGAAGACTGCAATCAGGCCGGGGTCCACCGGATAGGCCTTGCGCAGGTTGACCATGCGCTGGCGCTCGGAGGCCGTGAAGAGGCTCACCGTCCGCACCAGAAACGCGTCTTCCAGGTGGCCAAGGTAGGCATGAACGGTGTCTTTGCCCACGGGAATGCCCTGCGAGCGCAGGGCATCATGAAACTTCTGGACGCTGAAAGGCGACGCCGGGCTGCTGAGCAGATGACGCAGCAGCCAACGCAGCGCCGTTGTATTGGTCACCTGGTGGCGTTCGACCACGTCTCGCAGCAACGCGATGTCCACATAGCCGTGCAGAAGGCTTGCGCGGTCACGGTCGCTTGCGCCTTGCGCTTCGGGAAAGCCACCCTGATGCAGATAGTCGTGCAGCGCTTTGTCGAGCAGCGAGCGCACGGCTTTGGGCTGCGCGGCCAGCGGCCGGTCCGGTTCTGCGCCCGTGTGCCGCAGCACCTCGCGCCAGCTGAAGGGATGAACCAGCACTTCCATGCCACGCCCGCGCAGGCTGGTCGCCACTTCCCGGCTGAGCAGGCGGGCAGATGAACCGGAAATGAACAGGTCAATCTGTTCGCTGTCGAGCAGTCGACGCACGAAGCTTTCCCAGCCCGGTACATTCTGAATCTCATCCAGAAAGAAGGTCACGCGGCGCTAGTCACGCCACGTTGGGTGCAGGCGGTAATAGAGATCTGGCAGGAGCTGCAGTTGGCCGGTCTGCAGGCCGGCCAACCGTTCGTCTTCAAAGTTGAAATAGAGCAGCGCCGCCCGCCAGCCGCTCGCGCAGACACTGCCATAGAAAGTTATTTAACCCAACTTGCCACCTATTGGATGTTGTCTTCGTTGCGCTCTTTGGCGCTGTCGCCCAACAACGAAACAGCGTCACGAACGGGTGTTGCACTCGTTTGAGACGACGACAGAGGCGACGACGACAAAGGCGACTACGGCTGATGCTCTCCTTGATATAGCCTTGTTCGTACAAGAGCAGGCGTGTCATGGCTTGATTGCCGCCGAAGTACATTGCCGCTACTATCGCAATGGTCATGATCTCGGCGTCACTCAGCACACATTGCGGGTCATCTCGGTGATGTTGCCACTTCAGCAGGTCGTCGCACAAGCAGTATACGAGTATAATGTTGGTGTCCATGGAGTTCTCCGTTCCCTGTCTTGGTTTGTAGACCTGTAACAGTAATGGAACTCCATGGCGTTTTCAACTCATCCACAAGGTAGCAACTTGGGTTATAAATATTTTAATTTTGTTGAGTTTTTGTTGCCATGAAACTGGCCAGCCAGTGCACATAGTGGGTCTGCGTGAATCTTGACAACTGTAAGGTTCTGATATAATACGAGGCGGGATTGCGTTAGTACAGCCTAGTACCATGTGCTCACACACTACGGACGACATAACTCTTTCAGATTGTCAACTCATCAGCCGGCGATTGAACCGGCGTTGTCAAAAATCCAAGATACAGTTATCCCTTACTGAGCCTGGGTCTGGTGGGAATCCTAGTTGAATAAGCGACCATCTCTTCGTGACATTGCTGCGGCCACGAATGTCTCGGTGACTACAGTGTCACTTGTCTTGAACGACCGGCCAGGTATCTCTGAACGTACCCGTGACCGGGTGCTGGAGGTTGCTGCACAACTCGGCTATGAAGCAACTGCTCCCTCTGTGGCGAAACCATCTTGTGCGGTTGGGCTACTGATCGAGCAGGGATCCATGCATGCCCTCTTGGATATTTTCTATGGCGATATCGTGCGCGGATTTCAGGCTGAGGCGCAACGCCTTGGCTACCGAGTCGTCTTGCAGATGTACGATCAACATACGGATCGGCTCGATGAAATTCAATCTGACCTTGCAGCGCATGTTCAAGGATTGGTCGTTGCCAATGACGGCAACATTACGCCACAGATGGTGATCCAACTGGATATGCTGGATATTCCGATGGTGCTCATCGAAAATCGTATCGAGGGACGCCATTTGCCGAGTGTCCTGGGCGATAATTTTGTGGCTGGCTATACGGTAATGCATCACCTACTCAAACTGGGCCATCAGGAGGTCGCAATTCTGCGTGGCCCCACGAAGTACAGTAGCTTGGTCGACCGATTGCTTGGTTGTTTTGCTGCGCTCGGCGAAGCGGGGTTGACGATTCCCGATTTCTTTTTGCCGGGGACCGAATCAGATCATCCCCAGAAGGGTTATATCCAGATGAAGCGCATCTTGGCCCTTCCGCAACGCCCAACAGCCGTGCTGGCCATTAGCGACAAGACGGCTTTGGGTGCAATGAGCGCAATCCGCGAGGCCGGGCTCTTGATCCCGACAGACATTGCCATTGCCAGCATTGACAACGTCGCTGGCAGTGCCCACACCCACCCACCACTTACCACCTATCATATCCCCAAGCGCGAAATGGGAGTATTGGCAATGCAGACCCTGTACCGTATCATCCAGGGTGAGCCAGAGATTGCTGCCAAGAGCGTGGTTTACGGCGAGTTGATTGTCCGCGATTCGTGCGGTGCCTATCGGCCTGTCATCACAACAAATCGTTGACCGTGTGCGGAAGCCTGGCTATGCCGTTCAACGCCATCCTTGTTGTGGCCCCGCCGGTTTCGTACAAGAGATGCTGTGAGTCGATGGAGTCCCACATGTGCGAATCGAGTGGCTGGAGTACGACCTGCACCCCCAAAAATAAAAACGCTGCCAGTGGTCCCCCGAAAGCCAGTTTTGGGGCTGGCTACCACTGACAGCGTGAATATATCTTACTGTACTCTGCCGCAAAATGCAAATAGACGAATGTTCTATTTTTTTATATTTTTATTCTACGTTACTTGTCTCACGGGTGGAAACCACCCGTGAACGGCTTGCTGACGACCAGAAGGGCGGATGAGATACCGACAAAAGGGCCGCAGTCCCTGCGGTGAGGGCAAATTGAAGATCGAGGTCGTGCACAGCAAACTCCTATCGGAACTCGAGAGAAAACGCATCGTCGCGTTCTGTTCGCGTGCATACGACGAAGACATGGAGCCTGTCTTCAGCACTTTTGCCGATGCAACCCATGTGCTTGGCTTCTACGGCGGCTCGCTGGCCAGCCATGCTTTGTGGATCACGCGCGATTTGCAGGTCGATCATCTCCCCCCGCTCAGAACGGCCTATGTTGAAGCAGTCGCTACACACCCTGCACACCGCAACCGCGGGTTCGCCACGGCCATCATGCGCCGTCTTGCAATCGAGATTCAAGGCTTCGACCTGGCTGCACTCTCACCCTTCGATGTGCGCTATTACACACGGTTAGGCTGGGAAGTATGGCAAGGCCCACTCTTGATCAGAACACGGAACGGCCTTCAACCCTCGCCAGAAGATGAAGTCGTCATGATCCTCCGGCTTCCAAAGACGCCGGTGTTGGATCTCACACGGCCATTGTCAGCTGAATGGCGGGAAGGCGAATTGTGGTGACGAGAAAACCATCGGATTCGCATCGCTCGCACAGCGGCTTTGGCTTTCGGGGGGGTGTTGCTCTCTATTTCTGGTTCGCACAACCCCCCTCTGGGTCTCAGCGTGCCAGCAGGGGCAGATAGCTTTGTCCTGACAGCGCCGTGACCAGATAGATGTCAAGGCCGGCCGTCTCCTCCCCGACGCGCACGGATACGTCTTTCCCTTGCCAGGGATCGTTGATTAGCAGCGGCCCACCGAAGCAGCCGGCTCGATAGGCCGTAAAGAGACGCGTCGTGGCGCAGACCCGGTAGACGCCGGGGAGCAGCCCCTGGACGGCAAAGGCGCCATTGGCATCCGTATTCACTTCCAGCATGAGATCGATC
>CAIRNL010000387.1 GCA_903879975.1 uncultured Chloroflexota bacterium
ACCATGAGCACGAAGCCGGCCAGCACGGCCACCTGCGGCGCGTGTTGCGGCGGCTCGCTGCCGCTGGCGAAGCCGCGCGCCATCATGGCTTCGGCCAGCTGCAGCGAGCGCTCCAGTCCCCCCTCCAGCAGCGGGATGACCAGCGGCAGCCAGCTGCGCATGCCGCGCAGCCGGTGGCCGCGCACGGCCTGAGCCTCGCGAATCTGCTGCATCTGCTGCAATGTCGTCGGCACGAAAGTTACTGCAATCGATATCGCTAGGGCCGCCGGATAATAGGCGCGCGGGGACAGGCGCAGGATCGAGCGCACAGGCAACACGCGGTTGATCACCGTGAAAGCAGCAAAGAGCGCGGCCAGCGCGGCGCCGTTCAGCGCGCCGTAGAGCAGCGCCTCCGCCGTCCACGCCCCGCCCAGCAGTGGGATCCATGCCGGCAGAGCGAACAGCACGGTCGTTCCCACATGCACCATGGCTCCGTTGAAGAGCGCAGCAGTCGTGACAACGAGCAGCCCGAAGCGCAGCGGCGACAGCACGGCAGCGAGGTTTGGGTGCGCCGGCAGTGGCGCGCGGCGGCGCAACACCAGGGCGATCGCGCCCGTTGTCAGCAGCAGATAGAGCGGGTTGCGCGTCAGCGTCAGAATCACGACGGCTGCGGCGATCCACAGCGCCCACGCCAGCGGATGAGCCGTGCAGTGCGGCGCCGGGGCGTGGCCGGGTGCGGCGCGGGCCGGCTCTCTCAACCTGGCGTCCATCGCCCCTCCGTCGCAGCCGGCTGATACGTGAAGGCGAAGCGTGTCTGGAAGCGGCGCAACACGCGCAGCACGGCCGTCCCGGTGGCCGCCACCAGCACGAAATTGCCCGCCATGCGCGCCATATCCCACCACAGCGACGTGACGGCGTAGAAGAGCAGGTAGCGCTGCACGGTCGCCCATGGCCCGATGCCCGGCTCCCAGTACATCTGCGCCGGGCCGGCCGCGAAGGGCCAGAACCAGATGTTCATGATCGCGCCGTAGAGCAGTCCCCAGTAGGCGGCAAAGACCGCCACGGCCCAGCGCTCGCTGCGCGCACGCGGCCCGCCCAGCAGGCGCACGATGGGCCGGCACAGCGGCGCGCTCAGGCCGATCCAGCCAGCGGCAATCATCTGGTAGGGCAGCCACGGGCCGACGGCACCCGTCACCAGCGCTGAGACGAGCAGTGTCAGCGCGCCGAGCAGAAAGCCGAAACTGCCACCGAAGACATATCCCCCTAGGACGATGAGCGGGAAGATCGGGCTGAACCCCCCGGGACCTGGCACGGCCACCTCGGCAAAGCGTAACGTGGCGTTGATCGCGACCAGGACGCCCAGCAGCGCAATGGACTTGGTGCTGGCGGCTGTACGCTGCACTTCGAGCAGCAGCACTGCGAAGCAGGTGCCCACGAGCAGCGCCAGCATGAGCGCGCTGTCGCCGGCGTGCGCCTGCATGCCGGACGCGTCCTGAACGATCTCGGGCAACCAGAATGGGTAGAGGAAGGCCGCAGCGCCCACGCAGCTGGTCACGAGATAGGTCAACGCGGTGATGGTGCGGCTCACGCTCGATTCTCCCTGCTGCGCCGGCGCAGCAGCGCGATGGCCAGTGCAGCGAGCGGCAGGGCAACGGCCAATCCGACCACGATCGCCAGCGCCGCCACCGGATGCGTGGCGAGGTCCGACTGTGGCGCTGCGCCGGAACTCGCCGTGCCTGACACAGGAGCCGATGCCTGCTGTGCGTCCCCTTCGCCGTTCTCTGTCGGCGCGCCGACGGCCTCTGTAGCCTCTGTGCGCCCGGCAGCCTGCTTTTCTGCCTGCCCAGGGCAGAGCGCGTCAAAGGCTACCGCTGGCGGCGCCTCGGCGTGGTCGACCGTGCCTGCGCCCCAACGCCAGCCGTCGACATCGCCGGCGCGCACGCGGGTATTGGCCGCGCCCTGGGTGCTGTACGTCCACTCGTCGCCGGCAAGCCGCCAGTAGGACCAGTACATGCACGGAGTCCCTTCGCACTGGCAGAAGCACGGCGCCTGCGGGTAATCGCAGCCCTCGCCGTCGAGCCGGCAGATCGTGGCGCCCATGCCGCTCGCCTCCATGGCGAGGTCGACCCCGCTGCGCGCGAGCAGGTCGGCGCCCGTGATGGACTCCTCGGCAAAGGAGACGCACTGCGTTGTGACGCTGCCGTCGCCGTGGACGATGACCAGCCCTGCCTGCGCATTCTGCTGTGCCGCAGCGGGTGCGGTGCCCAGCAGCCACAGGACAAGCGCAAGCAGGGCAGCAGAAAGGCGGGCGGCAGGCAGGGTGGGGTTGCGCAGGTTGCCCGGCCCGGAATCGTTTTCGGCGTAAGGCAGGCCTCTGCGCGGCAGACTACGGTTGCGTCTCAGAGTTCGCTCCTGCTGGCGTGGCGCACGCGCCGCCCGTTCCTCCGGCAGCCGGCGATGCGCAGGCTGCAGCTGTGCGGTCAAGGTGGGCGCGGCGCGCTGCGCACGGCTCCAGCGCACGTACGGTCGTCGGGTAGGAATGACCGAGCAGCGCCGGTATGGCTTGTGCCGTGGCCAGGAGGCTGCTGCCGGTGTCGGCCTGCCACTCGAAGCTGCCGTCGGCCAGCTGCAAGCCGAGCAGGAAGCGCAGTGGCGTGCTTCCGTCGACTGTCCACGCCTCGCCGGCCGGATCGCCGCCCGCTGCCCAGATGGCCTGGATGGCGTAGGCTGTGGAATTGGCGTCGGCGCCGAATTCGGGCGTTCTGGGATCGTAGACGATGCCGCCGTCAGCAGTCTGCGCGCTCTTGAGAAAGGCCAGGGCACCGGCAATGGCGGTAGAACTCACCGGCTGGCCGGCGGCGATGAGCGCCTGGACGGCGACGGCCGTGGTGTTGGTGTCCGCGCCGAAGCCGGCCTGCCATTCCCATCCGCCGTCTGGCTGTTGCTGGGCCAGCAGTGCCTCGAACGCTGCGGAGGGGATCGTCTCACCGGCAGCTGCTGCGCCCAGGATACCCCAGGCGTTGAAGCCGCTGTCCGACGCATAGGCGCCCAGCGTGGCGCTGTAGTAGAAGGAGGGTGTGACGCTGCGATGGGTGCGGCAGGCGTCCGCTGCGGCGGCGGCGACCGTCAGCTTGCCGGCTGCGGCCACGTTGTCGCGGCTGAAGCGCGTGGCGCGCAGCCGCAGGTAGCGATCCAGCGCGCGGCCGCTGCTGGGCTGCCAGGTCGCCGCGTCTTCGTGATTAGCGCCCAGCGCCATCAGGACCTCGACTGCACTGCCCATGCTGTCGCCGAAGCCGCCGGTCGCCGGGTCCTGCTGGCTGCGCAGCCACTGCAGCGCGCGTGCCGCAGCAATAGCATGCGTTGCCGGCGCCTGGGTGCTGTCCCAGCTCCACCCTTCGACGGCGCCGGTCGCCGAGATGGCCGAAGAGGAAGCGCCTACCGTATAGGGCTGCCAGGCTGTGCCGTCCCAGAAGGTATACCCCCAGAATGCATCGGCATTGCAGAAACAGTTGTCTGCTGGGCAGCCGATCCCCTCAATCGCACAGACCGCAGGACCAAAACTGGTCTCGGCGACGCTCAGGTCGAGCCCTGTGGTTTCGAGCAGGTGCAAACCGGAGACTGTGCCGGTGAAATCCACCCAGCGCACGAGGCTGCGCTGGTCGTCCAGCTGCACGATGATCGCGGCAGTATTGATCGTGCCGGTGTGCTCGCCGTGCGCAGCGATCGTGGCCGTGTCGCGCACGGCATAGAACGCCTGGGCCGGCGCAGCAGGCAATAGCAGCCACAGCACAGCGGCCAGCAGGGCGACCGGGAGAACCCCAGCCGTCGCCATCAAAACCTGACGTTTCATTCTTTCCTCACCCCGTCGCCAACAAAAACACCTTCTCGGCGGATCGAGAAGGTGTTGGGATCGTTCAGTCCATCAACGCCACACCCCATTCCGCGAGGGCTGACACGACATCGTACAGGCGGTCGACCTGACTTCCGGTCTGCATGAAGACCGGTCACAGTTGCGGGACAGCGCCGGACTTACACCGGCTTCGCCTTAACGACCCACTGCCTGCGGGGCAGCGGATCCCTGTACTACTATTGTATTCAATTAACCTGAGTATATGCCGCCCGGCGACCCTCTGTCAATTCCGCCAACGAGCGCGGGGCTACTGCACAGCCCGCGGGTCAGCGATGCAGCGCGGCCGCAATCTGTGCAGCGTTGTGGCGCATCATGGCGACGTAGGTCGGCGCCGGACCCGCCGCATCGCTCAACGAGCCGGTGTAGAGCCGCACGACCTTGGCACCGGTGTCTGCGGCAATCTGCGCAGCAACGTCTGCATTGACCGTCGTGTCGACAAAGATCGCCTGGACCCCTTCCTGTACAATCTGGGATTGAAGCGCGGCCAATTCCTGGGCGGATGGGGAGGCAAGTGTGCTGAGCGAGGGAAGGACAGAGCCCACCACCGTGAACGCGTAGGCTTTGGCCAGATAGCCCAGGCTGTCATGGTCGGTGACGACTTTGCGCTGAGCTGATGGAATCGCAGCAAAGGTTGCGACGAGTTCTTCGTGCAGGGCGGCCAATTCGGCGCGGTAGGCGGCTCCGTTGGCGGCGAACGTTGCGGCGTGGGCGGGGTCCAGGGCAGAGAGCACGGCCACGCCGTTCTCGACCCATATTGCGACATTGCGCACATCCATCCACGTATGCGGATCGACGCCGTCGTGATCGTGCTGATCGCCGTCCGTGTCCTCCGGCGCGTGATCTGCGCCAAACTCGATCGTCGCCACGCCGGCGTTGATCGAAACAACCGGGATCGTGCCAAGGCTGTCGAAGACAGAGTGCATGGCCTCCTCCAGATGCAGTCCGTTGACCAGCACGACATGGGCATCCTGGAGTTTGCGCATGTCGTCGGGCCTGGCTTGGTAGCTGTGCGGATCGGCGCCGGTGGGCAGCAGCTGCGCCAGCTCGATGGCGTCACCCCCCACCGTGCGCACGACATCGGCGATGAGGCTCGTCGTGACCACGACGCGCAGGCGCTCTCCATCGGCGAGAGACACAGACGTCAGTGCCGGCAGGGTCTCGGCCGCGTGGTCTTCACCGGCGTGGGTGGCCTCTGTGGGCGAGGGAGCAGGTGTGGCGCCGCTGCATCCTGCGACCACAAAGAGCAGCAGCGGCAGCAGCAGCAAAGAGAGCCGGTCGGTGACAGCAGTCATGGCAACATTCTCCTGATTGTAGGCGCTACGGCAGGTTACATTACCCAGAGCGCCTGATTCGGCCTGGCATGAAATGAGACGAATTCTCATTTGTGGGGAGTTTAGCGCGCTCATACGCCGTTGTCAAGACAGGCAGGGTATGGTGGATCAGAGGGCGGTGGGAGCGCTGGCGCGGCAGCCGGCGCAGAGGCCGTAGAATTCGAGGAGGTGACTTTGGATGCGGAAACCAAAGCGAGTTTCAAGTTCGCGTTCCATGCTGTCGGCGATGCATTGCTCAAAGTCGAAGATCTGCCCACACTGCGAGCAGACCAGGTGGTGATGGCCGCCCTCGGCTCGGATGTAGGTGGGGCCGCTGTCGCCGATGTAGATGGGGCGGACGATGCCGAGATGGGTGAGCAGTTCCAGCGTGCGGTAGACAGTTGCGCGGCCGGTCTGGGGATGGAGGGCCTGGGACTGGGCAAGAATCTCGTTGGGGTTCAAGTGTTCGTCTTTGCGCTGAATGACTTCGAGCACGGCCAGCCGTGGGGGCGTGATCTTGTATCCGGCTTCCCGCAGGCGGCGCACCAGTTCGGACAATGTATCGTGTGACATGATGGGGTCATCGTATCATAGGATGGGCGGAAGCGACCAGTCTCCCATGGGGGTGGGGGGCCATTTCCCAGTCGACGGGAGGAGCAGGGGGCATGTCTGGCATGAGCCGAATGCCTACCCGGGGAGCACACCGTACGGTGGGATGCGCTGCAGTCTGGCGTGCGGTCGATCGGGCATGCTCAGGGCAGCCACTGCGGGCGCTGGCCGGGGCTGGTCACCTGCCACTGCTCGCCAGTCTCGACGTCGATCATCCAAACGGAGATGACGATGTCCGGCCCTTTGAGCGGGAAGCGATGATAGAGCAGGTAGCGCCCGTCAGGCGACCAGACGGGTGGCCCGTGGTCGATGGCCGCGTCGTCCGTCAGGGGTCGCGCGTCGCTCCCATCGGCGCGCATGAGCCACAACTGCTTGCTCAGCGTTGCATTGGGGCCGGCGGTGATGTTGCGCCGAAACGCGATCCACTCGCCATCGGGCGACCACACTGGGGCGCCGTCTTCCACCGGTGCCGTTTCTCCGCTGAGATTGACGCGTGTATCTGCGATTGGATCGACCAGATAGAGGTGGAT
>CAIRNL010000388.1 GCA_903879975.1 uncultured Chloroflexota bacterium
GCGACCTGTGCGCCGCAGCGGGCGATGGCGCCTTCGCCGCCGCGCTTGAGTGCCACACAGGGTACGTATGCGGCCAGGTGGTCGAGACCCTCCTGCCATGTCGCGCCGCGACCAATGGCCTTCCCCTCGGTTTCGTTCGGCAGAAAAATATCGACGTGTGCCAGCGCGCCCTCAATGCCGCCATCCCACTGTTCGGTCGGGTCGTAGTTGGTATCGAGCGAGACAGTCAGGCCACAGCGTCGGGCTTCGGCAAACAGATGGGGCACATCCGGCCGCAGGGCGTCGAGCATATAGTAGCTGCCCATGTGCAGATGGCGGGCGCGCCGCACGATCGACCAGTCGACGTCGGCGGACGCAAGGATACCGAGCGTGCCCAGGTAAGTGAGCATGGCGCGATCGACACCGCGCGAGAGCACCGTCGTCAGCCCGGTCTTGACACGTTCGTCGCGGCGCACGCCGGCAATGTCGATACCGCGCGCCTGCAACGTATCCAGCAGGTAATCGCCGATGGGATCGCGGCCCACCATCCCGACAAAAGCCACGCGCAGGCCAAGCCGCGCTGCGCCACAGGCGAAAATGGAGGTCGAGCCGCCCATCGTGAGCGTGGCGTCGTCGATCAGTTTTTCCACCTGGCCGAAGAGCGGCGCCACGTCGCCCGCCAGAATCAGATCGGCGTTGAGATCGCCGACTGCAACCACATCCAAGGTTCTTGACATGCAAAGAGCGCTCTTTCAACGCAGGGGCAAGGGGTAGGCAAACGGCAGAGCGGAGCAGGATGGCAAGTCTTTCTGTGCGTACCCCTATGCGCCCAGATTCCTTCCTGCAACAGGATGGATGCAGTCAACCGAATCACCACTGCAAGTAGCGCGCCTGCGCTGCCAGCAGATCGTCTGCGAGGGCAGCAGCCTGGTCAATGGAGCTCACGGCGCCGTCGAGCACCAGCGCCTGCACAAACCGGTCGCGCGATCGCTCCAGCGCGGCCTCGACGATCACCTCCACCCACTGGTAACGCGTGGCCAGTGTTCCGGTCAGCGCAGCAGGCATGGCCTGCTGCGGCAATGCGGTGATCCCATGCAGATCGACCCGTGCAGGGCCTTCGACGACGGCGTCGCGCGGCCATGTTGGCGCCTGGCCCGTGTTGGGCAGGTTGGCGGAGACGATCAGGCCGGCATCGGTGCGCACGGCGTGGATAATGTCCATCACCTGCTCGTGCTCTCCGCCAAACTGCATCAGGTACTCCGGCGGCAGCGGATCGTCGCTTTCAGCCACGGCCTGCATCTCGGCAAAAGTGGCATCTCCGCCGGCAATCGTCCCCTCGAAGCTGAATACATCGACGCCCAGCCGCTTGTGCCAGTAGCTGCCGTCGCGGAAGAACTGTGGAAAGAACTCGGTCACATGGCGGTCGAGTACCGCAGGGAAAGCGCCAAACCAGTGCATGAGCCGCCAGGTGAAGGGATTGTCCTCCGGTGACTCGTAGGGACTATCGCCGGTTGGCTCATACAGCGGTGGTTCGGCTGAGCGGGCAGCGGCGATGGCGCGCAGCTGGGGCATAGCATCTTCTTCATTCACGGTGACGTGGGTGAACCACGTCAGGTGGTTGATGCCAGTCGCTTCATAGCGTAGGTCGGCCATCTCGGCATCGAGTGCGCGCGCCAGGTAGCGGGCGGTTTCCATGACGCCATGGCAGAGGCCGACAACCGGCGCGCCGGTTGCCTTGCGAATTGCGCGACAGACGGGCGCCATGGGATTGCCATAATTGAAAAAGAGCGCATCAGGCGCCAGGTCCAGCACGTCACGGGCGATGTCGACCATCGCAGGAATCATGCGCAACGCGCGCGAAGAGCCGCCCGGCCCCACCGTGTCGCCTACCGGCGCATAGATGCCATAGCGCCGCGGCACGAAGACATCCTGCTCCCAGGCACGGCGACCGCCCACGCCAACCGTACAAATGACGGCCGTAGCGCCCGGCAGGACTGTGCGGCGATCGGGTGCAACGTGCAGGGTCAGCGGCGCGGCGGAGGCAGCGATCATCTTCTGCGCCAGCCGCAATGCGACGTGGAGAGCGCCAGGGTTGGGGTCGACCAGGGCCACGTCAGCTGGTTTGCCCAGGCGAATCAGGTCGGCGATAAGGCCGGCGGTAAACACTGCGCTGCCGGCGCCGATGAGCACGATACGTTCGTCCATGAGGAGCCTCTATTTCATAGCGGTGTGTGCGGCGCCGCGCACCATCCAGCGCCGGGAAAAGATGTAGGTCACCCGAATGGGGAGCGACACAGGCACTATAGACACCCGACCGGATCAGGGCAGGACGACCACGGCATCCAGATTCTCTGGGTGGTCCGGGTTCAGCCCCTTGGCCAGCGATCGCCCGAGGGCCACGATCTGGCCGAAGGGCAGGTAGAGCACGGAGCCGGCAACTTCGCCCAGCGCGGCGCCAAAGACCACATCAGCGTCGTTGCGAGCGATCGTCAGTATGCGTGCGCCCAGGCTGCGCATATCGTCGACCACAGCCATGTCATCGGCACGGCGCTCGTCGGAAACCAGCGCCACCACCAACGTATCGGATGTCACCATGGATTTAGGGCCGTGGCGGAACTCCATACAGTGGAAGGGTTCGCTGTGACTGAGCGTCATCTCCTTCATCTTCAGGCTCAGCTCGCAGGCCAGGCCGTAGCGCATGCCCGAGCCCAGGAAGTAGAAACGTTCGATAGCGAGATCGGCGCCCAGTTTCTCCAACGAGGGGCCGTAGCGGTCCAGCAGCGGCAGCAGCGCAGCGGGCAGGCCATACAACTCTTGCCACAGCGAGCGGTCGTCCTGCCACAGCGCAGCCAGCGCAATCGTCGCCAAGTAGAGGCCCGAGAAGGCACGCGTCTGCGCCACGCTCTCCTCGCGGATGGACGGGAAGACCAGATTCACATCGCCCAGGGACGTCAAGGGGCGACCGGGAAAGCAACTCAGGGTAACAATCTCACCGCGCCCGCTCTGCCGGAAGCTTTCACACGCACGCAGCGTCTCTGTCGTTTCGCCCGAACGGCTGACAGCGACCAGCAACGTGCGCCGTGTCGGGGGCAGCGCCGATGGGTTCAGCCATATCTCCGACGCGGGCAACCCCAAGGCTGGCACAGCGGCCAGACGCTGCATCACGGCGGCCGCTGCAATCGACAGATAGTAGGTCGAACCGCAGCCAGTGAAGACGACCTGCTCATAGTTGCTGCGCCCGGCAAGCGTCCGCAGCATGCCTGCTGCACCATCGAGCACGTCCAGCACGCCCTGCCACGCCTCCGGCTGCGAAAAGATCTCCTGGCGCGTGTAGAAACCGGGCGGCCTATTTTCCTGTACACTCATAGAATTCACCTCGACTGATACAAAGTTGGACATCACTGTCTGGCAGGCACACGTACAAAGCGCAAGGAATGGATGTCCTTTTCATATGACATGAACGTCGATCCCAGCCAAACGCAACGCCGCCACCATATCGGCCGGTGCCGCTGCATCGGTCACGAGCACATCGATGGCTTCGACCGGTGCGACAAAAACCGTGGAAATGCGTCCGAACTTGGTGTGGTCGGCCACGATGATCGTCTCGCTGGCTACGCGCAAAATTTCGCGGTCGACCAGGCTCTCTTCCAGCGCGTTGTTGGTCAGTCCCTGCTCTAGGTCAATGGCGCGAATGCCAAAGATCACCTTGATCGCACGCAACTCAGCTAGCGAGCGCATGGTGAGAGTCCCCACCAGCGAGCTCTCACTGCTGCGCACCATCCCCCCGAGCAGGATCAGCTCCACGCCCGGCGCATCGGCCAGCGCATTGACGACGAGCAGTGAATTGGTGAAGACTGTCAGATTGCGCCGATCGCGCAGCAGATGAGCCACCTCCATGACCGTGGTACCGCTGCTCAAGAAGACGGTTTCGCCGTCGGCAATGAGGCTGGCCGTGGCTGCTGCGATACGCTTTTTTTCCTCAGCCTGCTCCGCCGCGCGCTGCAGGACAGGTGGTTCCGGCGGCGTACGGCGCATGGCAATGGCGCCGCCATGCACGCGCTGGACCTTGCCTTCGCCGGCCAGCACCTCGAGGTCGCGACGCGCCGTTGCCGGGCTGACAGCAAAGTGATCGATGATCTCCGGCACGCTGACGCGCTCACGCTGTTCGATCCAGGCAAGCAGGCGGCGCTGGCGTTCCGTGGCAGATTCAACCAGGGTGTCGGCCATGACAGATCATCCACAGGCCACAAAACAATCACACTCAATCAAATTCAATCATACACATTCACAAAATAGCACGTAGTAATGCGGATGTCAATCACTAAAAAAACAGATTCAGGCGATCGGGCGCAGGGTGTGCGTCAGAATTTTGGATTAGGTTCGGAAGCGGGTCCGCCCGATCGGTGCATGGCGCCAGGGATGGTTAGCCGCTGGACGGTGCTTGACTGTTGCCGTGGCTGCAGTATCGGCTGCTGGCGGCTGGTCAGCCGTTGGGGCAGGTGCTGGCGGCACCGCAGCCAAGTGGGGTGCCATTGCTGCGGCGAAGCGGCGGTCTTCCTTGGCTTGCCGGCGTTGTTGGCAGCGGCGGCGGCGTTGCAGGGCCGTTTGGGTGCGCAGGTGCGATTCGATTGGCGCACAGGGCGTTTTGCACTCCAGGGTGGCCACAGCTTCGTCTTACACCGCAACATAGGCGGCGCCAGCACCTTCGGTGGCGCGTCGGGCACTCCCCGCACTGGCTTGAACCCCAACCAGCGCATGCAACGTCTTCACCGCTTTGGCAAAGGGCAGCCATGCACTCAACTGCGCCAGACTCTCATACCGATGCGGGGTGTACTTACTGGGCAGCAACCCCAATTCCTGGTCCAGAGGGGAAAAAAGCTGCCCCGCAGGCAGGAGAGTGTGCATATTGCCGCTTGAGTTTGAGGGCCTTGCCCCCATACGTTAGGCCATCCAACTCGACTTCCATCTCCCGCAGCGTCGCCTTCGGGTGTTGTTGCCGCCACTCCGTCGTGCCACTGATCAACTCGAGCTCATTCATCGCAATTCTCCTCTCTTTGCTTCGGCTCCCCCTTAGCTTACACCCGATCCAACAATCTGACGCACACCTCAAGTGAGGATTATTCGCTTCCGGCCGACCTCTGCGCAGGCGGCGGAGGCAGCGGCTCGGCATCGACCCTGTGCGTGCCGTGCAGCAGGGTGATCCGGAGGGGCGGTGTGTGTGCGGCGCGCCGACGGTGGCGCTGGGTCTGTGCGTCATGCTGCGTCCC
>CAIRNL010000389.1 GCA_903879975.1 uncultured Chloroflexota bacterium
CACAAAGGTGAGCAAAGCATTCCACTCACGGGTCATATTGGCCAGCATCTCCGCTGAAGAAGCCGGCTGATCGGCGTACTGCGCAACCAGGGTGCGGGTGATCTGATCGATATGGGCTTCGCCGTGGTCGGCATAGTGAAACAGGATGGCGTCCAGGCGCAGGTGTCCGCTCTCAGGGTGGAGGCCGCCCCGCGCCCAATCTTCTGGCGCAAGTGAGCGCCAGAAGGTCACCCACCGGCTGTGCAGTGCGCGAAGCAGCGCAAGCGACGTCGAGACGTCAGCATCCCGCGCATCGGGCAGAGACGCCCAACGATCCTGATCGTATGGTTTGAGCGTGGGTTCCTGCTCGGTCAGGATCAATTTGCAACGGCTGTAGCTGTTCATGTGCGAGTCGGCCAGGTGGTGCACATTCTGGGCAACAGTCCATTCATTTTCAAGAAAGTGAGTGGTCAATTGTGCGGGCGCACAATCGGCGACCAGGCGCTCGAGGTGTGCCGGCAGCCGGCGGATGCGTTCGATCGCCTCAGCGATTGCTGCGTTCGGATTCATCGTTTCTCCAGTGTCCTCCAGATGAGCAACCCGCATCTTATCTCCCGGCGCCATCCGCCTGTTGCAAGGCCATCAGGAGATCGGGCAACCCGTCGAGCACCAGGTGCGGGGGCGCGCTCTGCGCCTCAAACGTCGCGCGCGTATCGATGCCCGTGAGCACGCCGGCAGCCATCATACCCAGCTTCAGCGCGCCGACAATATCGGTCTCGTAGCGGTCGCCCACCATCAACGTCGCATCGGGCATCACGCCCAACCGGCTCATGGCCTCCTCGAACATGGGTGCATTCGGCTTACCGATGACGATCGGCTCCTTGCCCGTTGCAGCGGTGAACAGAGCCAGGATACTCCCGGCACCAGGCACCTGGCCGCGCTCTGTAGGATAGGTGCGATCACCGTTGGTGCCAATGAAACGAGCGCCGTTGCGAATGGCCAACGCCACGTCGGCCAGATCGCGGTAGGTCAGTTCAAAGTTGGCGCCGGAAACTGCGTACGCGGCCGCGAAGGGGTCGGTCGTCAATTCAAAGCCGACGCGGGTCAACGCGCTGCGCAGGCCATCCTGTCCCATGATGATCACCTTGCCTTCCGGCCAGCCCTTGTCCACCTGATGGCGCAGCCAGCTCGCGGTCGCCTCGGAGCTGCCGAGAATCCGTTCAGGCGCCACGCGCAGCCCCATCGCCGCTAGCTTATCGCTGAACTGTTGCGAGGTCAGTGCAGCATTATTCGTCACCAGCATCCAGCGCCGGCCTGTGCCGTCAAGATAGTCAAGCAGTTCCTGCACGCCCGGCAGTGGCCGGTTCCCCACATAGATCACGCCGTCCATATCAAAAAACGCGGCGCGAATCCCAGCCAGCGCCACAGTCGAGTCAGCCATACCGATCCCCCTCCTCACCCTTTCATCCCCTCATCTTCCATATCCTTCTCCACGTCCACTGCAGCAGACGCAACGGCCCACGCCACCACAAACCAGACCCCTCCCCCGATCAACAGCGCGATGGCAATGTTCAGCGGCGCCAACGGCACTTGACCGCGCACAATGCCCACGAACGTGAGCAACAGGCCGGCCGCGGCAAACCCCAGTCCAATCTTGACAGGCAGTGACACTCGAGACATGCTTTCTTCACTTTCTCCAGCGGACCCGCTCGTGGAGCCCGCAGCAGGCTAAACCAGCTGGCATCATACCACGTGCTGTACGATCGACTGGAAATATCCCCTCATCGGCGCCATGCAGGGCTGCGCACACAGGCAAATGCTATTCGCTGCCGCTGGGCCGCAGATCTTGCACGTTGAGTTGGAGGCGACGATTGCCCTGCCACTCATTGATCTCGACCTGGAAGACTAGATCCACACAACTGCCCTCGCCCAGGAGTTCTGCCCATTCCCCCTGGTGGAAAGCAACGGCATCGAAAATAGGCCCGGTTCCCTTCTCTTCGACGACCAGGCGCAGATGCTTGCCGCCGCCCACGGTACGCACCTCACGCACGCGGACGGCGCGCGCCAGGAGCAGCGGCGGCGGATTCTCCTGCCCCGTCGGCTCCAGGCGGGCAAATTGCTCGACGACACTCCAGTTGATGTCGAGCAGGGGCGTGACTGCGTCGATCGCCAGCGTCGGGCGGAGCGCGGCGCGGTCGGCGAGCGCGCGGCCTGCCAGGGCCTGCAAAGCCGCACGCAGAGCTGGGAGATTGGCGTTCTTGACCGTAAAGCCTGCCGCCAGGTGATGGCCGCCGTGACGCACCAGCAAGTCGCTCACTGCGTCCAGGGCGTGGCTGATGTTGAACTCA
>CAIRNL010000390.1 GCA_903879975.1 uncultured Chloroflexota bacterium
GATATGATGTATTGGTGCTTCCTTCCGTTTGGTCAGAACCACTGGCACGCATCATGCAGGAGGGTCTGGCAGCCGGAATGGTTGTAGCCGGCTCTGCCACTGGTGGGACGAAGGAGACCATCGTGGATGGTGAAAATGGTCTTCTATTCGAAGCTGAGGATGCGGCTGGACTGGCTAGCATCGTGCTGCGGCTGAAAAGAGATCGATCTCTTTGCGCCCGGCTTTCCAAACAAGGGAGCGCAACAGCAGTCGATCTGTTCAACATCAAGGTGATGGTTGGCGAGTTGGAGCACTATTTGCAGGCTGTTGTCAGCGGAGAGCAATGGCCATGAGTTGCATTGCTGTAAGCGTTGTGATTCCGACCTATAACCATGGCCGCTGGGTTACCAGTGCGATTCAGAGTGTGCTGGCACAGACGTACAGTGACTTTGAAGTCATTGTCGTCGACGATGGCTCCAGCGATGATACCAGAGCCGTTGTCGAAGCATGGGGCGATCGGATACGCTATATCTGGCAGGAGAACCAGGGCCTGTCTGCCGCTCGCAATACGGGGATTGTGGCTGCCAGCGGCCGCTATATTGGCGTCCTGGACGCTGACGACATGTATGAACCGGAATTCATGGCGACTCTGGTGCCGCGTCTCGCAGAGGTTGAATCAGCCGATGCAATTTATTGTGGTTACCGATTCGTCGATCATCTGAATGCTCCATTGCCACAAAGGGAAGCTCGTGTTACCGCCCCGGAGCGCTTTTACACAGCTCTTCTCGATGGCAACTTTCTCGTGCCAGAGTCCATGTTGGTGCGGCGTGCCTGCTACGAGGCCGTAGGCTTATTCGATATCAGTTTGCGTGCATGTGAAGACTGGGATATGTGGTTGAGGATTGCGGCTACGCACAATGTGACCTGCACTGATGAAGTCCTGACCAGACATCGAATATTGCCGGGCAGTATGTCTACCGATCCCATGCGGATGCTGACCAGCCGCCTGGCTGTGTTGAACAAGCATGTCGGCGCTGAACCTGTCGACGCAAACGTGGGTTCTGCCACACAACGTCGTGCGTACGGGCGGGCCTATCTGGGATCGACGATTGAGTATTTACAGGCCGGTAATTTGAATCGGGCTCATAGATCATTTCGACGCATGGTGCAGATCTGCCCTGAGCTGTTGAGTGAACTCGATACTTTCTATCAGCTCGCATTGGGCGATCAGCCAAAGGGGTCTTTAGGCGATTTTCAGACACTGGACTTTGACCAAAATTTCACAATATTGTCGAAGTTATTGGATGACGTGTTCGAGCAGCCAGCAATCAACCCAATGTGCTCGCAATATCAAGAGGAAGCACACGCCAACATGTATCTGGCTTTTGGGATGTTGAGCTATGGGGCGCGCCTGTTCCCTGCCGCGCGCTCGTATCTGAAAAATGCGTTGCTGGCGAACCCGCGCCTGGCCTTGCGATGGCAGGTCTCTGCACTGTGGGCGAAATCATTTCTGGACCCCAGATGGATCGACAGGGCAGGGGAGACGTATCGGCGAATCGCTAATACACGATCTCGTGGCCACGGTCTCTCTGGATGATCGGGCGGCTCTGTGTGATGAGTGAGCTGGAAAAAGCCTATGCGCCTCCTGTTTCTGAGCAATTTCTATCCACCGTTTGATCGTGGCGGCTATGAGCAGTGGTGCCAGGAGGTGGCTGATCGCTTGCGCCAGTCCGGGCATCAGGTGACAGTACTGACGAGCCGCTATCATGCCGCTCACCATGATTCGACCGCTCAGGACTTCGTGGTTCGCCAATTGTATCTTGAAATGGAGTTTGCTTCGCTGAAAAATGCGATTCGTTTCTTCGTGGGCAGACAGAAGCGCGTCCGGGAGAATATTGCCGCCATTCGTGCACTCTTCGCCCAGTCCACATTTGACGCCGTGCTGGTCTGGGGGATGTGGAACCTGGACTGGCAAGTCGCTGCAGAGGCTGAGAGCCTCTGTCCACGGGGTGTGTTCTACTACATTGCAGACTACTGGTTGACCCTGGCTAGCCAGCACTCCCATTATTGGCGTACTCCCGCGCGCACCAGTCTCGCGCGAATCCCCAAAGCACTGCTGAAACCGATTGCTGAGCGCTTGTTGGCCCACGAGCAGAGGCCAGCGCTAGAACTGGCGTATGCGCTCTTTCCTTCTGCATATCTCAGAACAGAGCTTCTACAAAAAGGTGTACAGTTTGGCACGACGGCTGTCATCCCGGGCGCAATCGATACGTCACTGTACCACGTGCCAGATCAACCGAGATGGGATGACAGCAATCCATCGCTCCGGTTGTTGTATGTCGGACGCCTTTCTCCTGAAAAAGGTGTTGAGACGGCGATCCATGCGCTCGGTCACTTTCTTGCCCTCAATCCTTGCTGCTCGGCACAGCTTGTCATCGTGGGTAGCGGTGATATGGACTATGAAATCTCTCTGCAGCAGTTGGTGTTCGAAAAAGGATTGGCGCTGAGGGTCGAATTCATAGGTGCACAGCCCAAAGAGAAGATGTCTGAAATCTACAGCCAGGCGGATGTGCTGCTCTTTACGTCGATCTGGCCTGAACCATTCGGCAGGGTCATTGTGGAGGCGATGGCTTCCGGTGTGGTCGTCGTAGCGACTGCGACCGGTGGTGCTGCCGAGATTATTGTAGACGAGGAAAATGCTCTGGTTTTTCCACCCCAGAATGCCGCCATGTTGGCCAGTCAGCTGGTGCGGCTCGTGACGAATCCTGGCCTTTACGAACATCTTGCCGCAGCGGGCCGATGCACCGCATTGGAACATTTTGATATTGTCCGTATGGCTGAGGGTGTTGAGCGATATCTGGAAGATGCCCTGGCGCGCCCATGAAGATCCTTTTTCTCTCTCGATGGTTTCCATATCCTGCCGACAATGGCTCCAAGTTGAGAATCCTCAATCTGCTGAAAGGGCTTGCTGCACAGCATGAAGTGACATTGCTATCTTTTTACGAGCAACAGGACCCTGAGCGAGGCAGAGAGGTGCTTGGACAGTTCTGCAGTAATGTTCTGGCCATGCCTTGGAGAAACTTTCAGCCTGGCAGCTTTCGTGCGCTCGCTGGTTACTTCAGCGACATCCCTCGTGCTGTCTTGGACACGTATTCCGTTGAAATGGAAGGGACGATCCGGCGAACACTCCATGCGGGGCGCTACGACATTGTGATCGCGTCGCAGATCGATATGGCCGCGTATAGACAGACGTTTCGCTCGGTGCCTGCTCTGCTGGAGGAGATCGAATTGAGTGTTCCCTACGAGCAATTTGTAGCGGCTCCGTCTTTGCGTCTGCGTCTGCGCCGTGGACTGACATGGTTCAAACATCGCCGCTATCTGGCGGCGGTATTGACAAGTTTTCGGGCCTGTACAGTCGTTACGGCCCAAGAACAGCGCCTGCTTGCTGCAATTGTGCCTGAATATGGGGCAGTTGAAGTCATCCCAAATTGTATTGATCTGTCAATATACAAAAATGTTCCGCATCGTTCTCACCCAGGGCGCTTAATTTTCACAGGATCTTTTCGCTTTTCTGCGAACCATGATGCGATGTGCTGGTTCTTGTCGGACATCTATCCCTTCATCCGCAAATCGGCGCCCCAGGCTACCGTGACGATTACCGGTGACAACACAGGCTGGAGCTTACCGCGCGTCGAACATGTGACTTTGACGGGCTTTGTCGACGATATACGACCCTGGATCGCTGAATCGGCGATCTGCATTGTGCCGCTGCGAATTGGCGGGGGCACGCGTCTCAAAATTTTGGAGGCAATGGCGCTGGGGACACCGGTTGTCACGACGTCCAAAGGGGCGGAAGGACTCGCCGTGCGTCATGGAGAGCATTTGCTGATTGCAGACACTGCGCGCTCCTTTGCGGAGGCAACTGTCTATTTGCTGAACAACCCTGAGGCCGGCCATCAGCTGGCAGGGAATGCTCTGCGTATAGTGAGCGAACAGTATGACTGGGCAAAAACAATGCCGCGTTTCGTGGCGCTCGTAGAGCACACGGCAAGGGGACTGTCAGTGAACTGCAAGCAGTAGTTGCTTGATTCTCCCCTGGCGATAGAGGAGGATCTGTCCTAGGCGGTAGGTAGCGCTCCAATACTTGGAATGAGATGCAGAATAGGGCTTCTCTTCCCGCGTTCTTCATGACCGGATCATCATGTTGCACGGCATCTTGCGTCCAAGACTTCATAACCCAATACGCTGGATGCAAGCGGCAGCGGTGCTCGCCGTGCTAGGGCTCAGTGTGTTGCTTCCCCTCGTCACCTCGCGCCAGCAGATGCTTCTACTGCCCGGGGCACTGGGGCTCGGCGCAGTCTGTCTATTGTTTTTTCGATTGCCCGAACTTGGCCCCATTGTCTTGATTCTGGTGGGCGTCCTCGTGCCGTCTCCGCCCCTGCCTGGCGGTATGAATGTTGCAGTCCTTCTCCTGATCCTTCTTGTGGTGTTATGGGTGGGCGAGACCGTGTTGTGTAAGCCTGGACATCGACGTCAGACCGTCCGAGTGGTTTGGCCGCTGGCAGGCCTCGTGCTGGTTTCAATCCTGTCGTTTGCGATTGGCCAACTCCCCTGGTTCATGTCGGCCAGCAAAGCCCCAATGGATGCTCAGTTTGGCGGATTGGCGATATTCATACTGGCACCGGCTGCTTTCCTATGGGTCGGCTATCGTATCCGGAGCGAACGTTGGCTGATGGGGATGACCTGGACCTTGGTTGTGATCGGTGCTGTGCACGTGCTTGGCTGGTTGTTCCCACCGTTCGGGACACTGATCGCGCCTCTGTATCAACCAGGGAGTGTCAACAACAGTATGTTCTGGGTTTGGTTGGTGGCAATGGCGCTGAGCCAGGGCCTTTTCAACCCAAGACTTGGTATGTGGTGGCGTGCAGCGTTGCTGGCTGTGGGGATAGCAACCCTTTTCGTGGCGTTTACTCTCAACTACGATTGGAAGTCGGGCTGGGTACCCGCCATGATGACGGCTGCGGCCGTGATTGCAGCGCGGTATCTTTCGTTGACCCCTGTCATGTTCCTTGCTGGATCCGGTCCAGCACTCTATCTGGGGGCGCGGGCGATCGCAACGGACGCATACAGCTACTCCACACGTCTGGATGCATGGAATGTCGTACTCACCATGGTCAAGACCAATCCGCTGACGGGTTTTGGGCCAGCGAATTATCGGTTCTATGCGCCCCTTTTCCCGATTCGCGGTTATCGGATCAAATTCAATTCACACAACCAGTATGTAGACATCATAGCGCAGGTCGGCATCCTTGGGCTGTTCTGTGTCGTGTGGTTTTTTGGCGAGGTACTTTGGCTGGGCCTCCGTCTTCGTCGTTCGGCGCCGCCGGGCTTTCTGCGAGCGTATGTGTATGGTGCATTAGGTGGGATAGTTGGGACTTTGGTGGCGGGGATGTTCGTGGACTGGTACCTACCCTTTGTATACAACATAGGCCTGACGGGTTTTAGAACGGGTGTACTTGCGTGGCTGTTTATGGGCGGACTGGTCAGCATCGAACGGATGCGCGATGGACAGCCTGCATCGGCTGCAATTGGCGATTCGAGCCTATAGCGAAGGACAATCGTATGCACAACGATGAATTGATTGGCCTGGTACCGGCTGCCGGCAAAGGTGTGCGGCTGGGTTTACCGTATCCCAAAGAACTCTATCCGGTCATCCGCAACAATCACTACAAGCCGATATCGCAGTTCGTGCTAGACAGCCTGACCTCTTCAGCCGTCAGCCATGTTGTCTTCGTGATCAATGAAACCAAACATCAACTGATGGGATTTTTTGGCAGCGGCCGTCGTTTTGGCTGCTCCATCAGTTATGTGGTTCAGGAGTCGTCCAGCGATCACGGCCTATCAACATCTCCGGGGCTCGCACATGCCCTGGATTCGGCCTACCATTTGGTACGTGACAAGACTGTGTGCTTCGGCATGGCTGATACCATCATGCAGCCTGTGAATGTTTTTGACCGCGCACTCGCCTCGGCAAACGCCGACGATGATGCCATTCTCATTTTGTTTCCCACGGAGCGTCCTGAGAAGTTCGGTATGGTCCATACGGATTCGAACAGGCGCGTCTTGGAGATTGTTGACAAACCAAAAGAAACTGATCTGTTCGAAATGTGGGGGGCCATCGTCTGGCGCCTGCGTTTCACTGAGTTTCTGCACGAGGCCGTGAACCGGCTTGGTATCTCGGATTTTGCTGAGATTATGAATCGTGCGATTCAGCAGGGATTTCGGTTCCGTGGGGTCACGATGAATGAAGGTGTCTATATCGATCTGGGCACCTATGATGAAATCTGTGAACTGGATATGCGCTATCGAGGGGAGTAGAGGCAAATGGTGATGATGCAGCCTGCACAAAGCAAACCGGCCATCGCCGACGAGCAGGAGTCGTTCGATCTGTCGATTGTTCTGGTCTGTTGGAACAACCGCACATACCTGGAGCCTTGTTTGGATTCACTGTATCAAGCTGGGTTGATGCACCGCTTTGACGTGGTGGTGGTCGATAATGGCTCGACAGACGGTAGCCAGACGATGGTACAGCAGCGCTTTCCCGCTGTGCGGATCATTCAGAACGACGGCAATGTGGGTCTCTCGCGCGCCAGTAATCAGGGAATTGCAGCGACGACTGGGCGCTATGTCTTGCTGCTCAACAATGACACCTTGGTCAATGCTCCTTCGCTGGATGCGCTGGTAGATTTTCTGGCGAAAACTCCAGAAGCCGGTGCGGTGGGGGGGCGCCTCCTCAATCCAGACGGGACATTTCAGGCTGGCTACGCCCATTTTTCGTCTCTCCTGGAGGAGTTTCTGATCACCACGCACCTAGGGGAGATGGTATGGCCGGGTTATCCAGCACATTTTGACCAGCATGAGACAAAAAGGGTTGGCTGGCTTAGTTCTGCCTGTCTGCTTGTGCGGAGAGCGGCAATAGACCAGGTGGGCTTGTTGGACGAAGAGTATTTCATCTATGGCGACGAAGCAGACCTGCAATACCGGCTGCAGCGAGCGGGTTGGGCAGTCTACTATTTGCCGTATGCAACGACAATCCATTATGGCGGGCGCAGTATGGATCGCTGGAAACGACGCAAGATGGTATACCGCGGCAAGATGCTCTTCTATCAGAAGAATTATGGGCCGGCCCGAGCTGGAGCCTTGCGGCTCATGCTGGGGGGGATCAGCGCGGCTAAACTGGCTGGATGGAGCCTGGCCGCCGCAGCGCCTGGCTGGCGAGAGCGTGCTCGAAAGGAATTGAGCTCAAATCTCGACGTGATCAAACTTTGCTTGAGTCCGAGTGACTGTTCGCTAGGGTAGCAGTTCACGAGTCACGAGTCACGCCTGACTGGTGACTCGTGACTCGTGATGCCTGACTCCGTGACGCCTGACTCCGTGACGCCTGACTGGTGACGCCTGACTGGTGACGCCTGGCCGGCGATGCCTGGCTCCGTGACGCCTGGCTGGTGATGCCTGACTCCGTGACGCCTGACTGGTGATGCCTGACTGGTGATGCCTGACTGGTGATGCCTGACTCGTGACTCCTGACTCCGTGACTCCTGACTCCGTGACTCCTGACTCCGTGACTCCTGACTGGTGATGCCTGGCTGGTGACTCCGTGACTGGTGACTCCGTGACTGGTGACTCCTGACTCCCACTGAATGCTTCTGAATCGCTACAGCAGATGTTGTCAGCGCGCTGTAAGCAGGCGGCGCCGAAATTTCTGCTATTGTGTTTTTGAGCGAAACCGTCGTTGATACAGGGGATGTCCCATGGATCGTTCAGAGGTCAAGATTCATGCTACAGCGGATGTGGCGCCCAGTGCCCAGATTGGCGCTGGCACGGTCATCTGGCATCGAGCGCACGTGCGTGAAGGCGTAAAGATGGGCGCCAACTGTATTGTCGGCAAGGATGTCTACATCGATTTTGACGTTGTGATTGGCAGCATGGCCAAGATCCAGAACGGCGCCCTCATCTACCACGGCGCCACGCTTGAGGATGGCGTATTTGTCGGCCCACAAGCCTGTCTGGCCAACGATCGTCTGCCGCGTGCAATCACACCCGATGGTTCTCTGAAGACTGCTGACGACTGGACGGTTGGGAAGACACTCGTTCGTTATGGAGCGTCGATTGGTGCGGGCGCAATCATACTGCCCGGTGTCGAGCTGGGCAACTTCGCCATGATCGGAGCGGGCGCCGTGGTTGCGCGCAGTGTGCCGGCATTTGGCCTGGTCAGGGGA
>CAIRNL010000391.1 GCA_903879975.1 uncultured Chloroflexota bacterium
AGCCAATATGGCCATGCGCGGCCGGTGCCACGCCATCAGCTCGGCGACGGTCAGGCCGTAGTCGCCGCGGTACTCGGAACCGTCGGCCAGGTAGGCACCGTACGGACCGATCGACGCAGCGACCCGTGGCTGCATCCGGCCGGCATGGGTCGCCGGCTCAGCCCAGAAACTGCTACAAGCGTCCCGGGCGAGCGCCACGCTGCGCCGGAACAGGTCGTCCACTGCCGCTGCGGCCAGGCCACGGCGAGCAAAGCCGGCATAGCTCGCCTGATAGCTGGCCGTCATCAGCACGTCGGCGCCGGCGTACAGGTAGTCCTGGTGCACGCTGCGAATCAGGTCAGGGGCGTCGAGCAGCAGGCGCGCCGACCACAGGGTATCCTGCAGATCGGCGCCGCGCCGTTCCAGTTCGGTTGCCAGGGCGCCGTCCAGGATGACCACGCCCTGACGGTCGAGGAACGGCTGAATTGGGTTGTGCATGAGGTTTCCGTCGCCGGCCATCAATATCCCTGCCACCAGTCCCGCCGCGAGCGCGGATCGAAGAAGGCGCCGCGGTCGCGCACCGCTACCCGCACATCGCCCAGGCCTGCACTGCCCAGCGGCTGATCCTCGCGCAGTGCGGGCAGATAGCTGCGCCCAGCAGCCACACTGCCGCGGTAGATGGCCAACAGTCTGGGATCGACGCAGAGATTCTCCAAGTGCACCACATAGCCATTGGCCACGCTATCGTCGCGCGTATACCCCAACGTAATCCGCGTCGGCTCGGCGTAGAGCACCAGCGCCTTGTATCCGCCGCCAAAAATCGGCGCCGACCGCCGCGGGATATAGATCGCCTCGGCGTTTTTGCTGGCCAGGGCAACCAGCGTCACCTCAACGTGGGTCAACGGCTGTGCGGCACAGCCGTGCGCTCCACACGTCCAGTCCCAGTCATTGACTCGATAGGTCTGGCCGAAAGCGGGCGCGCGCAGGTCCGCAAAGATTCCGGCCAGTTGCGGCGGGTCGTCGCCCACCGCCCCCTCCTTGTCGTAGAGAGACCGTGCCGCGTCGACCGGCTGATAGCCACGCAATGCGAGGTTCAGATCGGCGTGTTCGGCGTCCGGATGCTCCAGGCCACCCCCCGCAGCCGGCACCGTCGCGTATGCGTTGCCGGAGATGGCTGGACATGCGCCGGGCAGCGCCGAGGAAGCAGCCGCGCCTGCGGAATCTGCAGCGGCGCCCTCCGGCACCGCAGCGGCAGAAATTTCGGCTGGCGCAGCGGGGAGGGGGATCGGTGTATCGACAGGGGCTGCAGCGAGCAACGGCGCCTCGGTCGGCGTCGGCATTGCCGTTGCAGCGGCTGGCGGGGTGGGCACCGGCGTGGGCAGGATTTCGACGATCTGCGTCACGACAATCGTGTAGGGAGTTGCGGTCGGCAGCGCGGCCAGGGTCGAGCGCACGGCCAGAGCCACCAGCGCCCCATCCGGGCGTGGCGGCTGGCTCAGGCGCCAGAAGACGGCCACCAGCGCCAGCATGACGCCCAGCAGCAGCAGACGAGTCTTCATTGCATCACCCTATCTGTCCTACAGCCACAATCGATAGAAACCAGGATTTTGCCAGTTCGCCTTCTCGGCAGCGGCGGGACCCGAAGAGGCTGGTTTCGAGATCCCATCGCTTTATATGCGGGCCATGAGCTCAGTACGGCGAAACGAGGCAGAGGCAAAGAGGAAGACGACGGCATCCACGAGCCACAGCACGCCCCCCAACAGCGCAACGATCCCGTTCGAGAGCAAAAAGGCGCCCATCGCCTGGCTCACGACAAGCAGCACAACCGGCAGGATCACCAGGCTGCCGATCTGATACGCTTCCTGAAACGTGTTGACGCGCGCGGAGGCGATCACGGTCACCCCCAGCCCCAAGGCCGCCGCCGCCGGACCGACAAAGAAGGCAAGCAAGAGCCATAGGCTATTCGGCAAAATCAGCATTCCCACGACGCCGAGCGCGACCCCATTGGCAACAAGGGTATAGACAATGAAACCACCCAGACCGACCAACGCGCCGGGGATCAAGGCGCCGAGCACCTTGGCAAAGAGCAACTCGCGATCGGTCGTCGGCGTGTAGACAAGGGCTTCGAGCGTTTTGCGCTCCTTCTCGCCGGCAAAACTGTCCGCTGCGACGACGGCTGACGCCATGAGCGGCAGAACCAGGTACATAGGGGCGAAGAGGTACACGAGGAAATAGACAAGACCCGTCTGGACGTCGTTCAGGCCGGCATAGCGACCGGCGAATTCCGGCGGCATCGTCCGCGTCAGATCGCCGATCTGGGTTTGAGTCGCAGCCATCTGGTTTGCCATGCCCGAGATCAGACCAATCGCCAGAGGGATCCCAACCATGAGCACCAGCGGCACGATGAGCAGCGGCAGCACCACTGCACGCGTGCGCAACGCGACGGAAACGTCCTTATAGGCAATGGCCCAAACCGCCTGCCAGTTCATCGTTCAATGTCCCTGCAACGCAAAATAGACATCTTCCAGCGACTCGTCTACCGGTTCCACACGGTACAGGTTGACACCAGCCTGCATCGCAGCGGCAATCACCGCGGGAACATCGGCACGCGTGACACCGTGCAGGATCAGCAAAGTAGCGCCGTTGCGCGCGGCGGTGCGATCGCCGACGTTCTCGGTCTGGGAGACCTGTGGAAGCGCCGAAAAGAGCGCCTGCGCACGGGCAGTATCGTGCGTGTCGACCTCGACACTGATCCGATGGCCGCGGTTCAGCTCGGCAGCCAGCTCGCGTGTCGTGCCGACCGCCAGCACCTGCCCGCGCGCCAGCACGGCGACACGGTCACAGAGGCGTTCGGCTTCGGCAAGATTGTGTGTGCACAGAAAGACGGTGCGCCCGCGGTGGCTGAGTCCCTCAATCAGACGATGTACATCGCGGATCGCCACCGGGTCCAGGCCGGAGGTCGGCTCGTCGAGAAAGATGATATCGGGATCATTGACGAGCGCACGCGCGATCGCCAGGCGCTGCCGCATGCCTCGACTGAAACCGCCCACCTTGTCGTCTGCCCGGCCGGTGAGTTCGAAGCGTTCGAGTAATTCCGCCACACGCTGGCGGCGTTGCGGGCGTGGAACAGCGTAGACGTCGCTGAAATATTCCAGGGTCGCACGCGCCGAAAGACGGTTGTCGAGCGCAGGCGTCTCCGTCAGGACGCCGGTTCGTGCCCGGATGCGCGCGCCGTCGGTCTGGGGGGCAAGGCCAAAGACACGCGCACTGCCCGCCGTGGGTGCGATGACACCGTTGAGCATGCGCACCGTGGTCGTCTTGCCGGCGCCGTTATGGCCCAGGAAACCAAAAACCTCGCCCGCGCGAATCGAGATCGTGAGGCGATCGACAGCCACCATGCTGCCGAATCGCCGCGTCAGCCCATCGGTTGCAATGACGATCGGAGCCTCTTCAGACATGCTTCCACCTTGGAAAAGCAATCAGCTCCCAGTGGTCAACCAGGCGTGGATCGCCGGGTGGGCCAGGTGCATCTGCACCGCCAGCCAGCCGGCCTGCGCGGTGCGATCGGCGCGCTCTTGCGGGTCGGGCACAAAGCCGCAATCCAGGTAGCCCTTGATAGCCCACAGCCGCTGCGTGTCTGTGCCGAGCATGGCACGCGCGTGGGTGTGGGCCATGGCCTGCAGCGCATGGGCAAGCATGGGCTTGGAGAGTCCACGCCGCTGATGTGCACGGGCCACGACGACCCAATGAATCTGCCCCCAGGCGCCGCGACCGTTCCAGTCATCCTGCCACCAGGCGGCAATCGCACCCACATCGACGCCTGCCGCCGTCTGCACGAACCACATGCGCTCCGGCAGTCTGTCAGATGCGGCCCCAAACGACTCCTTGAAATGATCCAGGGTCACCGTGAAGAGCGGTTCGGCATCCAGGTGCAGGGCGAGCCACGTGGTCTCGTCGCCCGGCTGGTACGGGCGGAACCCATAGCCCTGCGGCAGGGGCCACTGCGGCAGGTTGGCCATGTCCGGCCGAATCATGTGGACATGGGCGCCGACGAGTTCGATCATGCCGTGACGCCAGGCACAAAGCGACCCTCACGCATGATCGGCAGCGTCTGGCCGTCGGCGCTCTGCCCAGTCACTGACATCGTCGCCGTGCCGATCATGAAGTCGACATGGGTGTCGGAAAAATTGTGGCCGGCGTCCGCCAATTCTGCGCGGCTCATGGCGTTGCCGCCGGCAATACACTCCGGATAGGCCTCGCCGAACGCAATATGGCAGGCGGCATTCTCGTCAAAGAGGATCTCGTAGAAGAGCAGGCCACTCTGGAAGACGGGCGAGCCGGCATCCACCAGGGAAACTTCGCCCAGCCGGCGCGCGCCATCGATAGCGAAGAACTGTTCCAACACCTCCTGGCCCACGGCAGCGCTGTACTCGACAATCTCCCCTGCCTCGAAGCGGAAGTATGCGTCGCGCACCTCGCGCTGCATGGGAAAGGTGGGGCGCGAGGTGCGGACATAGCCGGTGGTGCGCCGGTTATGTGGCGTCGTGAAGACTTCTTCGGTGGGCATGTTGGGTTGAAAGAGCACCCCGGCCGGCGTAGTGGAGGCGCCGCCCACCCAGCGCGCGCCCTCGGCCAGCCCGATGCTCAGGTCGGTTGACGGCCGGCCATCGGGAGCTGGGGTCGGGTCGACGAAATGCAACGTCTGTACCCCGTTGCGTTGCAGGTAGGCGGCCACCCCGGTGAGTTGGCGGTTCAGCGCATCCCAGGCAGACACTGGGTCTGCCTGGTCGACGCGCACCAGCCTGGCAATCATCGCCCAGAGCGCATCGACTGCGGCCTCGGCCGGCAGGTCTGGGAAGACCTGCGTCGCCCAGGCAGGGGTGGGTACGCCAGCCACACACCACTGGATTTGATTGGCCATCATGGTCTTGGTATAGAACTTCAGCGTCTGAGCGCGCTTGATCGTCCACGTACGGAGAGAGTGAGGATCGACCGCACTCAACGCAGCAGGGAACTCGTCACCCACCAGGCTGAGGCGCGCCCACTTCTCGTCCACATATTGTTGGAAGCGGGTCACTTCGTAGGCAGGCAGTTCCAGCTTGCCGGCGTCAGCGTGGCCGAGCATGGCGGCCAGGGTCGGCTGGTCGATCCAATCAACCTGCACAAACGATGCGCCGGCAGCGTAAGCGACAGCGACCACCTCGCGCACAAAAGGCGCATGCGCAAGTTCGCCGCGCACAAGCAACCCTTGGCCAGGCTGCAGATTGACACCTGTCTTGACCAGAAGCTCAGCGTAGCGCCGGCGCAATCCATTCGATTCGGTATTCGTCATGGAGCACTCATTTTCCTAGAACGGCAGACGGACAGACGCCCAATCTGCCAACAGGCCAACCGACAACGGATCGAAAAGCTGCTGTCATTATACCGCGCAGGACAGCCCACGAAAACAATCCAGCCAACTCAGTACCCGAATGGGTGCCCCTACCAGGCGTAGGCCTTGGGCGCCTCGCCGCCCGGTCCGGGGAAGATTTCATCGAGCCTGGCCAGCACGGTCGCGTCGAGTGTGATTTCAGTGGCGCGCACTGCGCTCTCCAACTGCTCGATGGTGCGTGGGCCAATGATCGGCGCAGTGACGGCAGGGTTGTGCAACAGCCAGGCCAGTGCAACGGTAGCAGGCTCTTCGCCCAGCGTGCGGCAGAGGCTCTCATAGGCTTCCAGTTGCGGCCGCTTTTTCTCGACCTGGCTGGCGAAGTCGTCGCTCATGCGCCGGCCGGCGGCGGCCTTCTGCAGCGCGCCACCCAGCAGGCCGCCGCCCAGGGGGCTCCACGGGATCAGTCCTAGGCCGTAGTGGCGGCAGGCAGGGATGACCTCCAGCTCGACCATACGATTGTCCAGATGGTAGATGCTCTGCTCACTGGCCAGGCCGCTCATAGCGCGCTTGCCCGCTTCCTGGCAGGCTGTGGCGATATCCCAACCGGCAAAATTGCTGGAGCCCACGTAGGCCACCTTACCTTGGTTGACCAGCGCGCCGAAAGCTTGCCAGGTCTCATCCCACGGACAATCGCGGTCGACGTGGTGCATTTGGTAGAGGTCGATCCAGTCGGTCTGCATGCGCTTGAGGCTGCCTTCACAGTGCTTGCGGATCTTGACGGCGGACAGGTTGCGCCCGTCACTGTTCGGTTCCGGCAGGTTGGCCTTGCGCGTCACAGGATTGTAGACCTTGGTAGCGAGCACGACCGCATTGCGCCGGCCACCGCCCTGGGCGAACCAGCGGCCGATGATCTCCTCGGTGGTGCCGTGCTCCACGGACCAGCCGTAGACGTCGGCCGTGTCGAAGAAGTTGATGCCCAATTCCAGCGCGCGGTCCATGATCCGGAAACTCTCCTCCTCGGTGGTGACCCAACCGAAGTTCATGGTGCCGAGGCAGAGGTTGCTGACCAATACGCCGTGCTGACCCAACCGTACATGTTTGACTGCCATTGTTTCGATACTCCTGTGTATGGGGCGTTGGAGGTGGCGCCCGAAAATCCTGGTTTTCCATCTATCGTCGTCGAGGGTTCCCTGTTACGATACAGCGTTTTGAGCGTCCTGTCACGTTTCGACCCTTGGTGGGTCGCTTCCCTGGGGGAGCGGATACATTCCCCCAATTTGACCCGCACGGCATTCGCTTTGGGTGTACAATATCAGTAGCGGAACAAATCGGATGACGCGTTGGCCGTATGCAGGCCGGAAGGAGGATCCCATGAAACGGCGCGTCTGGTTGTTCCGGATCTGCTGTATCTGCATCCTGTCTATCGTACTGAGTGGCTGCAAATTGATCGAAGCGCCCCCGAATCTGTCCACGGCCGATGTGCTGCGCGGACCCTATGAGGCGCCCCCGCAAGCACCGCTCGTGGTCGCGATTCCCGACGTACTGCGCCAGCCCTATGCAGCACCCGCCGTCGGCGCGGTCGCAGCAGCGGCAGTAGCCGATGTGCTGCGCGGACCCTACGAAGCGCCCGCCTCGCTGCCAGTCCTGGTTCTGGCCGACATCCTGCGCGGCGCGTACGCCGCACCGCCCGTGGCCAGTCTGGCTCCGGTGGCCGTGGTGCCTGACGTGCTGCGTGGGCCGTACGAGGCGCCGGCGATCATGACCGCAGCACCGGTTGCCGCCATTCCCGATATTCTGCGCGGGCCCTATGAGGCGCCGGCTGGCATGGCCGGTGCCATCGCGGCCGTGCCTGTGCCCGACGTGTTGCGCGGCGTCTACGCAGCGCCCGCAGCCCTGCCTGTCCCGGCCGGCCCCATTGCGGATGTCCTGCGCGGCCCCTATGAGGAGGCGAACGCGCCGGTGGCGCAGCTGCCGGCCTCTATCGTCGCCTGGGTTTTCTTTATGTTGGCCTTGCTTGCGCTGGTCTTTGCCGTGCTGGAGGACTTCTTCTGGCAGCGGCGCCATGTGCTCCCCACGCCAACCGGGCCTCCGGCAGTGCGCCCTACGCACTGATCCGGATGCCACATCCGGGTCCGGCCCTTGCAGCGGGCCAGACCTGATGGTGATGACAGGATGAAAGCATCTGGAACGGGCGAGGTATCGTGCAATCGATACCTCGCTTCTTTTTGCTTTTGACACCTTCTTCCCTCCCCGCTACAATCAACCTACGTGACAGCGGGGCGCAGCAAGTTGCGCCCCGCTTTTTATCCAATCAACACCCATTCCCTGCCCGGTCTACGCCGGATCACAGGAGGAGCCTCATGACCACACCGACCCGCGGGCCGGGCGCACCAGACAACGCGCACGAGACCACGCCCTACGAACTCACCACGGACCAGAGGTCCGACGCTACACGCAAGTACCATATCTGGACGATCGGCTGCCAGATGAATGTGGCTGACTCCAACCATGTCGCCGCCGAGTTGGAGAAGATCGGCTATGGGCCGACCGATCGCCTGGACGAGGCCGATGTCGTCGTGCTCAACACGTGTGTCGTGCGCCAGAGTGCCGAGGAGAAGGCCGTCGGCAAGCTCGGCAGCCTCAAGCCATGGAAAAAGGCCAAGGTCGACCGCACTGTGGCGCTCATGGGCTGCATGGTCGGCGTCAAGCCCAGCCCACAGCTGCTGGCAAGCTATCCCTATGTCGACGTCTTCATGCCGCCCAGCGAGGCCACGCCGTTGGTCAACCACCTGCGCCAGGCCGAGATCGACGCCGAGATGGCGGCGATCGAACGCGCCCAGTTGGAGCGGCGCTTCCAACTCCAAGATGAGGCACAGCCCATCGGCACAGCGCAGTCGATCAAGCACCTGGCCTTCAGCGGCGAGGCGCCGGTCGCCGCACATGTGCCCATCGTCTATGGCTGCAGCCACGCCTGCACCTTCTGCATCATCCCTTTCCGGCGCGGCGTGGAACGCTCACGTCCCGTGGCCGAGATCGTCGCCGAAGTGCGCGGCCTGGTGGCGCAGGGGGTGCGCGAGGTCACGCTGCTCGGCCAGATTGTGGATCGCTACGGCTACGACTGGCGCGGGGAATTGGGGAACAGCGCGACCGTGCGCGCGTTCGCAGGGAGAGGAGACTCGCCGGCCGACGATCGACTGGACGCTTCGTTCGACCTGGCCGACCTGCTGCGGGCTGTCCACGCCATCGACGGCCTCTGGCGCATCCGCTTCCTGACGAGCCATCCCAACTACATGACCGACCGCATCCTGGAGACCGTGCGCGATCTGCCCAAGCTCTGCCCGCATATCGAGGTCCCCATCCAGGCGGGCGACGACGAGGTGCTGGAACGCATGAAGCGCGGCTATACCGTGGCCGAGTACTATGCGCTGATCGAGCGCATCCGTGCCATCGTGCCGCAGGTGGCCATCCACACCGACATCATTGTCGGCTTCTGCGGCGAGACGGCAGGGCAGTTCGAGGGCACGGTCGATGTCGTGCGCCAGGTACAGTTCGATAAGGTACACCTGGCGCGCTACAGCCCGCGGCCGGGCACGGTCAGCGAGCGGCGCATGGTGGACGACGTGCCGGAAGAGGAAAAGATGCGCCGCCACAAGGTGCTGGAAACCTTGCAGGAGCAGGTGAGCACGGAGATCAACCAGCGCTTCCTGGGCGAAATCGTCGAGGTGCTGGTCGAGGATCAGCACAAGGGGAAGTGGCGCGGGCGCAACCGCCAGAACAAACTCGTCTTCATCGAGAGCGACCTGCCCCTGCGTGGCCGGCTCGTGGAGGCGCAGATCACGTGGACGGGGCCGTGGTCCATGCAGGGGCGCTTCGTGCGCGATGTCTCGCCGCTGGCCGATCGGGTGACGACACCCAGGCAGACCCTCTCCCTCACCCTGACCGACTGATCCTACGGCATCAACTTGCGCGGATCGAATTTGATCCGCGCAGCCCCGCGCCCTCTACATTCCATTCTGCCCCCCTCGGGACCCCGTCAAGAACTGCGCCACTTTCGAGGAGAGTCCAGGGCGGAGCAGCCCTCAGCGCGAGCGATAGATGGGGATCAACAGTGTCTGGCCGGAATAGACCGAATACGCGTTCAGCCCGTTGCACAGCAGGATGCGATAGGCCGATGTCCTGTAAGCGCCTGCGATGGAATAGATCGTCTGTCCCCCGCGCACCGTATGGTAGACCCCATAGCAAGGGCGGTCAGGCTGGCGACTATTGTTCGCTTGCACCGGTATGGGAGCCGCGATCAGAGTGTTTGCAAGCAGCACGGCAGCGATTGCGTTTCCAGCCCTACGCAGCCAGCTACGACAGCGACCCTTCCATGGGTGAGCGATACTGGGATGGATACAAGCATTCAAAGGTGCCTCCGGAATTTGGTTCCACCAGGGAACAACGATGATGCGCTACGATGAAACGGAAGACCCGGCTGAATATTTGAAACGCTTTTTGGGTACTATAGCACAAATTGGCACAAAGTCAACGCAAAATTCACACATTCACACAAGGGCATAAATTTTTAGGTAGAGGCGCCAGCTCCCCGCTCTTCCAGCCAGCCATGGCAACCAAACCATCCCGGAAGCTCTGAAGCTTCCGGGACGGTGATGGGCAAGTTACGACGAGAACTACCTCCGACAGAAGCGTGTTGCAAAATTCAAGGCAGGGGAGGCCAAACTGCTCGTGCATGGGACGATAGGATCGAGCGCGCAGATCAACGGCGCTTGATACGGCTCAAAAAACTGCGCAGCCGCTGCCAGCGCACGAGGATACGCCGGCGCAGACCGGCGCGAGCCGGCGGCGGCGCATAGTGCAGGGCGCTGACTTCCTCACTCAGCGCGACGACGTCGCGCGCGACGATGCGGCGCAGCTCAGGCTCGCCCTGGCGGTCGCTCGTGACGTAGCCAGCGAGGTCTTCGCCATACTCCAGCACGGTGTCGCCGGTGGCCAGCGGGCGGCCCAGCCGCTCGCCCCAGGTGACGAGTCCCTGCCACGGGTCCTCACGGCCCAGGCGCCAGCGCCGGACACCCGCCAGCGCCACGGCAAGCAGCACAACGCCCGGCACGACCAGCCACAGCCAACGCCGGTCAAAGGAGAACGCCGCGCCGGCCAACGGCTCCACGACAACCGGCGACGGAGGCGCGCCGCCGGCAGCGCGCACCAGCCCGACACGGGCCAGTTCCGGCCGCCCCGCCGTCGGCTCAAACGCAACCCAGCCTGCCTCAGGGAAGTAGACCTCCGGCCAAGAGTGTGCCTCGGCCTCGGTGACGATCCATTGCCGGCCCCCTGCGTCCCAACTGCCCGGCACGAACCCCGTGGCAAAACGAGCCGGCAGCCCAGCCGCGCGCGCCAGCACGACAAAGCTCGTGGCATAGTAGTCGCAATAGCCGCGCCGGAGATCGAACAGGAAGTAGTCTGCCACATCGGTGACGTCATCCGGCAGCGGCGGCACGTCGAGATCGTAGGCGAAGGTACGCAAGGATTGCTCGATGGCAGCCGCCTGCTCGTACGGGGATGACGCGCCCGCCGTCAGGTCGGCCGCCAGTCGGCGCGTGCGCTCTGTCACGCTGTCGGGGAGGTCCAGATAGCGAGCAAACTCGTCTCCAAGCGGGACCTCCGTCCCCCATGCCGGCAACGCGCGCAGTTGCTCATCGCTCAGCGCCGGGATGAGCGATGAGACCGTGTAACTGCGTGCGGCAGCCGACAGCTTGACCAGGTCGCCGGGGAAGCGCTCGTCCGCCTGGTACTCCACCGACACCGCCTGCGGCTCACCAGCCGCAAAGAGGACGCCAGCAGGAATCGACAGGCTCACGCTCTGCAGCAGCGGGCGGCGCCACATGTCGGGAATCTCCGCCCACGCTGCGTCGGCGGCATGGCTGGTGCGTTCGAGCCGTGCCGGGTTCTGCCAGCCGCGACCGTCGTAGTGGGAAAAGGTTGCCCCGCGCAGATTGTGCCCCAGCGGCGCTTCGTCGTAGAAGCGCACCGGCTCGCTCGTCCGCACACGCAGGATCGGACGAGCGCCCAGTTCAGGACCTGCGCGCACGAGAAATTCGTTGGGCAGGCCGCCGGCACTGTCGCGCCCGCCCCACGGATTGACGCCGGTCAGCCCCGGGAAGGCGCGGACGCTAGCTGCCTCCAGCCGGTCGTTGATCGGCGCAATCAGCGCATAATAGCGGCTGGCGATCTCCAGCCAGTAGAGATTGGGCGTCACTGCCGCCAGCGCAGTCACCAGGAGCAGCAGCCCGCCCACAGTGAGCCCACGCTCCACCAGGATCAGCGGGCTGTAGTCGAGCGACTGCCGGCGCCAGCGCGCCACTAGCCGCTGCTGGTCGAGCACAAAATGGAGTGACAGCGCCAGGGCGACGGCCCCCACCATCAGCCAGCGCTCCAGCGGGCTGTAGAGCATGATCAGGCCGACAAGCCAGAGTACCGGCAGCGCCGCCAGCAGGCCCTGCTGCGTGCGCCGCACCAGCCCGGCGGTGAGCAGGCCGATCCCCCAGACCACGCCAAGAGCGAAGCCCAAGACAACGAGGTCGTCGCGCATCGCGCTGTCGCTTTGGACGCCCTGCCACCAGAGCGCATAGCGTAGCCCTGTACTGTGCAGGGCATCGGCCATCCCGGCAACCAGCGTGGTTGCATCGCGCGCGGCGGCCGCCTGCCACAGGGCGCTGGCAGCGGGCAGCCATTCGGCCAGCAGCTGGCTCACGAGGAATGCACTGAGCAGGAGCAACGCAGCGCCCTGCAAAGCCAGACGCAGCATGCGGCGTCCTGCAGCGTGGGGAGAGCGCCAGCCCCCCACGAGCCAGACGCAGAGCAGCGCCAGCGGCCCGGCCATGTAGAGCCTTGTCACCAGCGAAGCGCCGCGCAGCCAGCCATTCTCCGCAAGCACGGCTGCCGGCAGCACGACCAGCAGCATGCACAGCGCAAGGGTCGCCCAGCCCAGATGCGGGCGCCATGCCACGGCCAGGTAGCGCAGCCCATCCAGCAGCCAACGTCCGGCATCGCGGCCGGCGGGTTCCTCATCCCAGCCAAAGCTGCGCTCGTTCATCCAACCTCCTCCTCCACCTCGACCGTGAAGGCGCCCCCCGTCGGCGTGGAGCGGATGACCTTGCGTGTGCGGCGATAGGTGAGCGCCGCGCGCAGGCGGACATCGGTGCGCATCACCTGGTAGGGGATGGCGAGGCTCCCCAGCAGGTGCAGCGCCGCCGTTGCTGCCGTTTCGTCGTCGGGCGTCGTCACGGCAACGACGCTGCTGGCCAGCCCCTGGCCCTGCGCCCGCACCAGCTCGGCGATCCAACGCGGAGCATCCTCACCCACGGCCGGCGTGATCACGACCAGCGTGTGGCGGCGCCCCAACAGGCTCAATGAACGCCGCAGGAGCGCATCGAGCGGAATGGGCGATGCCAGCGCCGGCGCCAGCGCGCGCAGGATCGCCCAGAGCTGGGCCTGCCCTGGCTGCGGCGCCAACGTGGTGACCGCGTCGCCCGACACGGTCAGCAGACCCACGGCACGGCGCTCGTTGCCCGACACCATCTCGGCGGCCAGGCTCGCCGCCAGCATGACAGCGTATTCGAGCGTACCCGTGCTGCCCTCGCCGCGCTGCACCGCCGCGTTCAGATCGAGCACGATCCACACGTCGCCGCTCGGCTCCAATTCCAGTTCCTTGACCGTGAGGCGCCCGCGGTGCGCCGAGGTGGGCCAGTGTACCAGCCGCATGCTGTCGCCCGGCGTGTAGTCGCGCACGCTGGCCGCTGCGCGCTGGCCCATGAGCGAACGGCGCCGCGGGGCGTGGCCGCTGGCGCTGCCGCGCGGCAGATCGACCTGCGGCAGCTGCACGACGCGCGGGTAGATCAGCACGTGCTCAACGTCGGGATAGTCCAGAAGCGCCTGGAAGAGACCAAAGGGGTCGCCCATCTCCAGCCGATGCGGACCCAGGCGAAAGATGCCGCGGTGTGCGCACTCAGCCTCCTTCCACCAGCGGTAGTCGCCGTTCGGCGCACAGGCAATCACGCTTCCTGGAGCGTAGCCGGGCAGATCGGAGCCGTCGACAAAGGCAGCCCATTGCAGGGGAAGCCCGCTGCGGTTCGTCAGGGCAAAATCCTCGCGTAGCCGGTCGCCTGCCACGAGCAGCGTGCCCTGCCGCTGCCGCGTGAAGGTGACAGCGAGCACCTGGCTGCGTAGCCATACGTAGCCCAACGTGTAGGGGACGAGCAAGGAGACGATCGACACGACCCAGACTGGGTGTGGCGTGACGACCTGGCCAAAGAGCAGGAAAGGCGTGAGCAGCAACGGCCAGCCCACGACGAGGCGAATCTTGCGCTGCGGCGGCAGGCGCCAGCTCCACAGCCCAGCGCGCCAGCGTTCAAGCAGCTGTGGCCACCGGCCACTACGCTCCTGTTTTGTCTCGCTCATTTGGCGACATCTTCCATTCGTGCCACAATCGAACTGACCAAACGGACAGAAGGGTACCATGAAACCGACACAACGCACAGACTTCGATTTTCCGACGATCAACGACGACGGCACGCTCAGCGCCCTGGTCGACGGCACACCGTGGGCCGTCGCAGGTGCGCTGCTCCTGCCGCTGCGGATGCCTGCCACATTGCAGGCCGATCGGCTGGCCGGCCGCTACTTCCTGGCCCGCTGCACCGAGGACACGCCGTGGGCGCGCGCCCATGACTGGACACTGCCCCTGCGCCGCACGCTCTACATCGCCGATCGCCGCGCGCTCGTCGCCGAGCAGCGCGCGGCCGAACGCTGGCATCTCACCGCCGTGCTGGGCGACGACCCCGGTCTGCACTGGCTCCACGCGCGCGCGGTGGGAACGCGCGTCAACTTCATCGGCCCGCTGGGCAGCGGCTTCGACCTTCCTGTGACTACACGCAATTTACTCGTACTTGCCGAGCCGGCGCGCCTGCCTGCGCTGTTGCCGCTCGTCCACGCCGCGCTCGACCGCGGCGGCCACGTGACGCTTCTCCTGCACACCGTGGCGCAGCAGGACGCAGACCTGATCCGCCTGCTGCCCCTGGCCGTCGAGACGCGTCAGGCCGGCAGCGACGAAGAGTGGCAGGGCGAACTCGGTGCCCTCACGCGC
>CAIRNL010000392.1 GCA_903879975.1 uncultured Chloroflexota bacterium
CCCTTGCTGGCTGTAGCCGACGCGCTGGCGATTGTGCTGCGCGAGACCACCCCACTGCCGGCAAGTACGGTGCCAATCCATACCGCCCGCGGTCTCGTCCTGGCCGAAGACGTTGTCGCGCCCGACGCGCTGCCACCTTTTCCAGCATCGGTCAAGGATGGCTACGCTGTTGTCGCTGCAGACGGACCGGGCACGTACCCCGTTGTCGGCGAAGTGACAGCAGGCCGCATAGCGGACTTTGTGGTAACGCCGGGAAGCGTTGCCTATATCACGACGGGCGCACCACTGCCACATGGCGCCGATGCTGTGGTGATGGTGGAGGAGACCGTAATCCTTCCTACCCTCGATGGCCAGGTACGGGTACGGATCGGCGCTGCCGTACGGCCAGGCGACGATGTGCGCCCCGTGGGCTACGACGTAGTACCCGGCCAGCAAATCCTGGCCGCTGGGACGCGCTTAGGCGCCGCAGAAATTGGGTTGCTGGCAACGGTCGGCGCAGTCAGGGTGAAGGTGCATCCTGCGCCGCACGTTGCCATTCTCTCTACCGGCGACGAACTGGTAGAAACCGGGACGCCGCTGCGCCCCGGCCAGATCCGCGACAGTAACCGACCCACGCTGGTTGCAGCAGTGGAAGCAGCGGGTGGCTTCGTCGTGGACCTGGGCATTGCCGGCGACACGCAGTCCACCATCGAGAGAGCGCTGGCGCACGGGTTGGCAAAGGCCGATGTTCTACTCACGTCAGGTGGCGTCTCCATGGGCAACCGAGATCTGATCAAGCCTTTGCTCGATCGGTTGGGCCACGTCCACTTCGGGCGGCTGCGCATGAAGCCCGGCAAACCGTGCACCTTCGCCACAGTGGCTGCAGGCGGACGCAAACGGCTGATCTTTGGCCTGCCCGGCAACCCGGTGAGCAGCCTGGTTACCTTCTACCTGCTGGGCGCACCTGCGCTGCGCAAGCTGGCCGGTCGACCCGATCCGATGCTCACGCGCGTCCAAGTCTGCCTGAGTGAACCGCTGCGCCTGGACCCCTACCGGCCAGAGTACCATCGGGCAACCGTGCGCTGGGAGAACACGCTCTATGATGGACGCGGTGGGCTGCTTGCCGTCAGCACAGGCATGCAGGCGAGCAGCCGCCTGCTCAGCATGCGCTCGGCGAACGCGCTGCTCGAATTACCGCAAGGCAGCGGTGTGCTGGAGGCGGGCAGCACAGTGACCGCCTTGCTGATCGACGAGATTTGAGGTTGCAATGGCAGAACTGACTCATCTGAACGAACGCGGGCAGGCGACCATGGTCGACGTCGGCGAGAAGGCTGTCACAACGCGCACGGCGGTGGCGGCAGGCGAGGTGCGCATGGCTCCCGCTACGCTGGCTGCGATCCGCGAGGGCGCAGCACCCAAGGGCGATGTGCTGGCCGCAGCGCGCATTGCCGGCATCCAGGCCGCCAAGCGCACGCCGGAACTGATTCCGCTCTGTCACACCCTGCTGTTGACGAAAGTTGCCATCGACTTTGTCATAGAAGAAGCGGCCAGTCGCGTGGCGATCACGGCGACCGTGCGCTGCAACGGGCAGACAGGCGTGGAAATGGAAGCGCTCACCGCTGTGAGCGTGGCAGCCCTGACGATCTATGACATGGCCAAGGCACTCGACAAGGCAATGGTTATTGAGAACATTCGCCTGCTGGAAAAAGCGGGCGGTAAGTCTGGCGACTGGCGCCGAGGAGATGCATGAAGATGGAAGTGCAGGTTCGTTTGTTTGCGACGCTGCGCCAGCAAGCCGGGTGGAGCCAACAATCCCTGACCTTGCCCAATGGCGCAACCCTGCGCGATGCGCTGACCGAGATCGACCGCCGCTACCCAGCGCTCTCGATCGGCACGCGCACGTTCTATGCGGCTGTGAACCAGGAATATGCCAAGGGTGAGCAGATGCTGTGCGAAGGCGATGAGGTAGCAATTTTCCCGCCAGTTTCGGGCGGACACAGTGGCAGATCGACAAGAAAGCAAGGTGAAGGGCGATGAACACGAAACTGTTTGAAGTGACGGACGCCCCCCTCTCGCTGGACGATGTGGCGCAGCGCGTGACACGTACAGACTGCGGCGCCATCACGACCTTTGCCGGAGTCGTACGCGGCGAGACTGCAACTGCTGAGGGCGCACGTGGGACAGATTACCTCAACTATGAAGCCTATGCCGAGATGGCTGAAGGCATGATGGCACGCATCGGCAGCGAAGTGATGGCAAAGTGGCCGGCAGTCAAGGCCGTCAGTATCATTCACCGCACGGGTCGCCTGGAAATCGGCGAACCCAGTGTGCTGATCGCAGTGGCAACGCCTCACCGGGGCGACGGCTGTTTCGAAGCCTGCCACTACGCCATCGAACGCCTGAAAGCGATCGTGCCGATCTGGAAAGAAGAGAATTGGTCCGACGGACAGGTGTGGGTCGAAGGTCCACGCCAGCCGGAACTGGCCGCAGAATACACCAAGGCACCGTAGCCGTCAGCCCGGCCAGCCGCCGCCCGTGCGCGGGATAGGTGGCAGAGGCGCCTGCGCGCGACGGATGCATTTTGCTTCAAGAAAGGCAACGACAACGTTGCGCACCTGGTCGGCAGTCAAGTTGGCCGTGTTGATGCGCAGGTCAGCATGGGCGTGGGCGTTGCGCAGCCGGTCGCGTTCCACGAGCAGACTGGCGGCATCCCATTCTACATCAGGACGGCGGCTACGTTGTCCGTCCTGATCGTTGTCCAAAAAGATCAGGACGCGCGGGAAGCCAAACTGCTTCCAGAGTTCAGCGACATCGCTGTGTTCCTGGCTGACCGGACGGGCGTTGTACCCCAACTCACGTAACGTCGCAACCAGGGTCGACTTACCGCTGGCGCTGACTCCGACAACCTTGATGAGTGGAAGCCTGTCCATGGTAGGGTTTGCCGCCGTCACAGTGGAATCTCGACACGCATACGGCGCACGCCGTCAGTTTCCGCACAGGCAGCAAGCTTGAGCACGACAACGGTGGCGTCATCGCGCGGCCGGCCACCATCGAGACCTATGGCGGCATGTAAGATTACATCGGCGAGCACAGTTGCCGTTGCCGTGTGCTCCGGGTCGGCAGCACAGAGCAGTGCCGGTAGATCGATGACGGAGCCAGCCACCGCGCCTGCACTCCATACACCGTCCGTGATCACGATCAACGTGTTGTCTGGCGCCAATGCCAGTTCAGCGATGGCAGGCTTGGTGTTGCGCCGAATGCCGATGGCTTCGGCAGGCGTGTCAAGCCAGACAAACTCGTCGTTTCGACGCAAGAGGCTGGGACACCGTGCGTTGCGGCTGAGAACCAGGCTCCCCGTCACGAGATCGACGCTGGCGATAGTCAGTTCACAGCTCACCTGACCGCTGCGATGGGTTGTGAGGTAATCGTGCGCAGCCCGAGCGACTGCCCCGTCGCGCACGCCCTCCGCCAGCAGAGCAATTGCCTTGCGGGCGACCAGGTTGCTGATGAGTTTGGCACTGTGCCCGCTGCGCTGGCCGTCGGCGACGACGATACTGATCCCCCCGTGCGGGCGTTCTACAATTTCAACTGTGTCGCCACTCTCGCGCGAGGCATACTTGCTGACCTTGGCAGCGGCCATGTCTAGGTTCAGATGCATCCACCGATCCCTACGTACCCACCAAGGGTGTCAAAAGACTTCACTCGTATGATTGTACCGCATTTACCTCCCGTTTGCTCCAACGCAACGGCGATGCTATCCTGTCCACCTATCTCTGACCAGTTTGTATCTGTCCAAACGGCACCAAAAGGCTGAAATATATGTCGAAAAAGATCTTTCTGTCTACCATCGTTCTGACAATCCTACTGGGCGCGCTTGCAGCCTGCACGGCAATGCCCCGGAGCCCAGGTCCCATGCCTGAGATGGCTGCCACCGAAACACCCCCGCAGCCTGAGCCGGGCAAGCTGACGATCGTCGACGCGCGTGCACGGCCAGCACCCCTCGCCGGCGGTACAGGCGCCATCTATTTCACGGTGCTAAATGGACTGGACAACGCTGTACAATTGGTGCCTGTCTCCAGCCCAGCGGCAGCAGTCGTGGAAACACACGAGACCATCAACGAAAATGGTGTCATGAAAATGTTGCCGCTGCCCGACGGCTATTCGATTCCAGCCGGCGGCACGTTGGTATTGGCGCCTGGCGGCAAGCACATCATGCTCATCGACCTCACCAAGCCACTGGTGCCAGGGGACACACTCGAGTTGACCGTCCGCTTCGATTCGGGTGAGCCGATGGTGCTGAATGTCCCCGTGCTGGACATGCAAATGAGCGGCATGAACATGGGTGACGCAGCGGCAGCACAGGATGCCATGGCAGGCCACAATCAGGGGGCTATGGCGGGCCACGACCACGGCATGATGAACGATGCCGACCACGAAGCGATGATGGGACTGCTGAAAGACGCAGCGCCAGAGGTCAAGGCGGCGATCCTGGCATTGCCCATCGAGGCGATTCACCACATCGACGAGTCGCTCAAGACTGGCACGCTCGATCCAGCCTTTGCCCCCACCGTATCCGACCTACTCGACCTCCTCAAGACGATACCCTGGCCCCAGGGTCTTCAGGAGCACATCAAGGAAATGCGGGCAACAGCTACCGACCTGCTGGTTGCGCTGGAGGCCGACGACGCAGCAACTGCAGCCCCACTGGCTGCCGATCTGCACGCTATACTGCACGAGATGGAGAAAGTCGTCAAGGAATAGCCACGGTATCCCCGCCTGGTTGTCCGGTTCGCACTGCGCAACAACACAGGTTTGAATGACTCACTGTCAACGCAAAACGGCGCCGTATCCCCGCCGCCGTTTTGCGTTGACATCTGAAGTCCACTGGACCTAGCGAACAACGCCCCCACAGGCGTACATGCACTAGCCTTCCACAGCCTGTAATATGTCAAGAACTGGTTGGGCCTCAGCCTCCAACGTCGCTTGCACCTCAGCAAATACGGTTGCAACTTCTTCCGACTGTACGGTGATCCGTTCAAGACCCTTGCCAATGATCTGATCGCCGTTTGGCACAAAGACGCGCGCGGAATCCTGGGGCTGGGTCAACGGCAACTGATCCACAGCCGTTTTGAATTGGGGACATTCCTGGAAGTAGCGTTGCATGTCCGGCAGATCCAGGACGCTCTTGCGCACGGGCATGTATCCC
>CAIRNL010000393.1 GCA_903879975.1 uncultured Chloroflexota bacterium
ACCGCTCACATTTTCAGTCGCGTTGGAATCGTTTCGCGTGAAGGCGATGTCTGTCGGCAACTGATTGATGTCCAGCGTGTACGTGCCCGAATAGGACGCACCGGCTACAGCACTTCCGTCCGTCCCCCCAAATGTCACAGCTGGGCTGGACAAGAAGCCGAAAACAATCGATCGATCAGGGTTATTGGTGCGACAGGCTGCCTCTAAAGTGAACTCGATCACTGCTACATTGCCGCTGGCCAGCGCTGTCTGCGTCGCATCGTCATCCCAGATCGAGACCTCCAGGACTCCCGTGGTGGGGTTATTGGTAAGTTGATTGTTGTAACCATTCCCGCTGGGCAGGCTGGTCACATCTGAACTGGGATTCGCAATGTAAAGGCAACTCTGGTCGTAGTCCAGGGCAAAGGTCAACGACGAAATGCTGCTGCCCCCGACAGTCAGCGTGACGGGGACGGTAATCGACGCTGTCGTAGTCGCTAGATCCACAGTGGTTGTGATGACGGCTACATTCGGGGTAGTTGCCTGAGCGTACAGCGGCTGCGCCGGCCAGAGGGCCAGGATGGCAGCCATCAGAACAAATGCAGCGATACTTATCCAGGCAGATGCAGAAATCCTACTGCTAGGAGACATGATGATCCCTCCAACTGAATCAGAGAAGCGTGGCAAGACCGGCGGGTAAGTCCCGCCTGGTGAACGACCGAAGCAGCAACAGGGCGAACTTGGCTCTGATCGGCAGGCCAACAAAGTTGCGCCGTGCTCACAGCGGGCATAGGATGGAATTCCACCAGGCGAGGAATCATTGCTGTGCGGAGTTGTAGACATCACCGTCGCTGGGAACGAAAAAATCACGAGATCGCTGCGTATTCGCTTCCGGAATCCTGTGCCGTCGCCGCTAATCGATGATATGATGATGCCTGTGCAAAAGTGAGTATACTCGGAACAGTCCAAATGAACAAAAAACGGCTGGCGGCCGCTTCCTACGGCCATTTTTCAATCGATATCCTAAACTCGTCGGTCGCCATGATTCTGACGCTGGCCGCTGCCCAATTCAACCTGACTATCGCTCAGATTGGCTTTGGCGCCATGATGTACCAGATGTTTGCCGCCATGAGCCAGCCGCTCTTCGGTGGCATGACGGACAAGTTGAATGGCCGCTGGATCGGCGCAGTGGGCGTATTGTGGACTGCGTTCTTCTATGCAGTAGCTGCGTTCATGCCCACCTATCCGTTCTTCATCACGGCACTGATGATCGGCGGGCTGGGCAGCGGGGCATTCCACGCTGCGGGCATGGTCAACGCATCGGTGTCCGGCGGCGATAAGGCAGCGACAGCAACGTCGTATTTCTTCCTGGGCGGTCAGACCGGCCTGGCGCTGGGGCCGATTCTGGCGGGGGTGGTCATTGGCAGCCGGGGGCTGAGCGCGATGCCCCTGATGGCGCTGATCGCCCTTCCAGCCGTCGTGTTGATGTTCATGTACATGAATGATGCTTTGCCCATTGCACGGAGGGTGCCGCACAGCGAGACGCAGGCTAAGCGGGAGAATCGCACACACACGGCGGCCGCCATCGTCATTGCTGCTTTCGTACTCTTTATCCTGTTTCGCTCCGGTACGTCCCAGGGCTATGCCACGCTTCTGCCCAAATATTATGAGTCAATCGGCTTCTCGGCGGCGCAGTTCGGGCTGATGCTGGGTCTCTTCAATCTTGCCGGCGCGCTGGGCACGCTGGCTGGTGGCTATCTGGGTGACCGGTTCGACCGCCGTGCTATTATGATTGCCGCTTCGATCCTGAGTGTGCCGTTCGCCTATGCCATGCTCTATGTGGGCGGCATCGCCTATTTCGTCGTTGCCACTTTGGCCGGCCTGTTGCTCAGCATGCCGCACAGCCTGCTGCTGGTCATGACACAGGAACTGGCACCCAATCGGCGCGGTCTGGCCGGTGGACTGGTGCTTGGCTTCATCTTTGCCAGTGGATCGTTCATGGCCTGGCTCGAATCCATCGCTGCCACACATCTCGGATTGCAGCAGGTGCTGTCCATCGTGGCGTTCCTTCCCCTCATCGCCGGTCTGATCGGCTTTGCATTGCCTTCGGGCCGTCCCCAACCCGCTACGGCCAGCCCGTTGCCGATGCCGGGATCAGGTTCGGCTGCCTCGCCCTCCTCTACTGGCGACTGA
>CAIRNL010000394.1 GCA_903879975.1 uncultured Chloroflexota bacterium
CGCCGACAACTTGAGCCAGCACTATACTAGCGTCATCGGCAACCGACGCGCCGTGCTGAAAGGTGATTTCGAAGCCATCGATGCCATTGAGGCACAACTCGAAGCCTACGAAGCCGACATGCGCCGTGACTTCCAATACCATCTCAGTCACGTGGAAAACGTGCTCCGTGCCATGGCCGAACGCGGCGATCGCTTCTTCGATGAAGCGATACACATCGGCCGCATCTTCGATCTCGTCAATGGGGAAAAGGTACGCGCCGAATTCGAGCGCGAGGTGGTTGCTGACACCTCGCGCGAGGTCGAACGCCAGGTAAGTGACCTCATCGACTGGATGGTCGACAGAGACTATCGCCAGTGGCGCGACATTATGGAATATCTCAACCGGCGTTCGGCGCAACATGCCGAGCAGATCGTCGGCCAGGTCGGCAGCGAGTTCGAGTTCAATCGCCAGAATCTGATTGCCAGCGTGGGCCATGAGGCGCGACGCATCGTGGATGCCTACGACCCCGCAACAGAATCGCTCAAGCTGGTGCAGCGGGTTCAGAACGTGCTGGTGCAGACCGCCACCGTCGAGGTCGGCGCCATTGGCCTGGGCGCCATCCTGGTCACCGTCCTGAACACGACGCTGCTGGACGTAACCGGGCTGCTGAGCGCCGGCGCGCTGGCTGCGTTGGGTCTCTACGTGCTGCCCTATCGCAAGAACCGCCTCAGGCAACAGTTGCACACTGGGATCAGTGTCCTGCGCGAACAGTTGTCCGAGGCACTCACGCGGCAGTTTGAGCGCGAACTGGGCAGGAGCATCCAGCACATGCGAGAGGCCGTGGCGCCCTACACACGTTTCGTGCGCATCGAACGTGAAAAGCTGGAGCGCGTCAGCGGCGAGATGGATGTGATCCGCAGTGAGCTGACTGCGTTGCGCGACGCAGTCACAAAAAGCCTGGCGTCGCCAGCAAAAAGGTGAGCCGTGACGCACATCATATCGTTGATCCCCCTCGATCGCGCGCTCCACACTGCAGCGCTCCAGGGAGTCTACGCTGCAACACCCTCCTACTGGGCTATGTACGATCTGACCGGGCCGCCGCCAAACCAGGCCGACAAAGAGCTGGTGGCCGTCGCCGAAGACGCAGGCCGTTTTCTGCTTGGCATCGTACGACGTCTTGATCCGACAGATGCCAGCGCCGGCGGCGAGTTGATCGGCTTTGTGGACTTCCGCCTCAACTGGCCAGATCTTGGCGTCGTCTACATCGGGATGATCATGGTGGCGGAAGTTTTGCAGCGCCAAGGGGTCAGCACACAGGCGTGGTCGTTGCTCAAATCATGGCTGGGAAGCGCCGCCGGCATGCACACGGCGCGCGCCGGGGTCGAGCAATTTAATCTTACGGCGCTGAAGTTCTGGGAAGCACAAGGCTTCACCCTGACCGGCGAGAGCACCCGGATTCGGGCCGGCGATAAGTTCGTTCGCCAACTCTACATGGAGCAGCCATTGACGTCCAGCTGACCTGGATCTGCTACTGGACATTGCCACGGTGAAGCCAGCCGCTTGCCGTCCCTGGTTGCACTGCCCAATCCTGCAAGAATGGGGCGCCGACGGCGCCCCACTCTTTTTCCTATGGCCAGCACTCCGGACGCACCGTTACTGCACCACCAACGTCCCCTGCATAACCGGATAATGGCCGGCGATCGTGCAGATGACCTGATATTTCCCTGCTTCAGGCGCAGTGAACGTCTCCGTCGACTTCTGACCAGCCTGCACATTGGTCGAACTCCAGAGAACCAAGTCCTTGTGATCCTCAGCCAAGAAGGGCATAGGCAGTTCGGCGTCCTCCTTGACAACCACCCAACTGTGCTCCAGCCCACCCAGGTTGTCGAGATTGAGAGTGACTTCCGAACGGGCAGTCACAGTCCATACAGGCGGGTTGGCAATATTGTCGTTCTTGTCGCCAAAGTAGATGTCGTGCATGGCTACATCGAGCGTGGCGGCAATCACTTCCTGCGCCGAAGGCGCGTCAGCAGCAGGCGCTGGGGTTGGCGTTGGTGTGCTGGAGCCGCCGCCACACGCCACCAAAATCAACGAGCTAGCCACCAACAGGACTGACAAAAGACGCATCGGTACCGGTTCCTCACTTTCGTAGAGAAAAGACTTTTATGGATCGCTAGAATGGCTGCCCATGTCGCTATCGGTCACGAGTCATGAGTTACCAGTCAATCGTGACTCGTGGTGCATGCAGTGCCAACCTAGCGAGCAATGACCCAAAACAACCGGGAGAATATCACGCCATCAGCGAAGGTCACAGTCATTCAGGCTCCCAAATGAATTCCCATCTTGCGCCACGAACCGCATCATTTGCATGCACGCTCACCGTAGCCAGTGCAGGTGCATGCTATCGTAGGGATAAGTTTAACGGACGGGAGTATAGGATTCTCCCGTCTTTTTGTTGTGGTGCGCAGTTTGTGGACGCTCCTGAGTATCGGTATACTGCAAGAACTTTTGTTCTGGCTCGACAACGTGGCATTTCTGGAAGTGTGAGGCGACGATGGCGCTCGACAAACTCGTGGTACGCGGTGCGCGTGAACACAATCTCAAGAACATCGACCTAGAAATCCCGCGCGACAAAATGGTCGTCATTACCGGGCTGAGCGGGTCGGGCAAGAGCAGCTTGGCCTTCGACACGATCTACGCCGAGGGGCAGAGACGTTATGTAGAATCTCTTTCAGCATACGCTCGTCAGTTCCTCGGCCTGATGGAAAAGCCGAACGTCGATCAGATCGAGGGTCTGAGCCCGGCCATCTCCATCGATCAAAAAGGATCGGGGCGCAACCCACGTTCGACGGTAGGTACGGTCACCGAGGTCTATGACTACCTGCGCCTGCTCTATGCGCGCATCGGCCAGCCACACTGCCCCACCTGCGGCGAACCCATCACCCAACAGACAGCGACCCAGATCGTCGACAGTATCATGGAGATGACCGAGGGCACGCGCCTGCTGATCCTGGCGCCGATCATCAAGGATCGCAAGGGCAACCACAAGTCCGTCTTCGAGAACTTGCAGAAGCAGGGCTATGTACGCACCCGCGTCAACGGCGAAATGTACGAGGTCACCGAGGTACCAGATCTCGACCGCTACAAGATGCACACCATCGAGGCAGTGATCGACCGGATTATCGTGCGTCCATCGGGTAAAGACGAAGAAGGCGAAAGCACCGGCACCGACCTGGCCCGCCTGGCCGACTCCGTGGAGACTGCGCTCAAGCTCGGCAACGGCGTGATCATCGTCTCCGATGTCAGCGAGCGCGACAAGCCGATGGACCGCACCTTCAGTGAGCACTTCTCGTGTGTGAAATGCGGCACCAGCCTACCGGAGATCGAGCCACGTACCTTCAGCTTCAACAGTCCCCACGGCGCCTGTCCGGCCTGCACCGGCCTGGGCACGCTCCAGGAATTCGATCCCGAACTGATGTTCGACGAAGAGGCCACGCTCGAGAGTGGCGCCGTCATCCCCTGGCAGCGCCAGAACGACGACGAAGGCGACGGGTATTACCGGCAGGTTCTGCGCGCAGTCTGCAAACAGTACGGCATTCCGTTCCGCGTGCCGGTCAAGGAACTGAGCCTCAAACAACGTGACGTCATCCTGTGGGGCACCCCCAAAAAAGGTGAAAAAATCCGCATCGACTACACCAACAGCCAAGGTCAGGAGCGCTACTACGAGACGACGTTCAGCGGCGCGATCCCGAGCCTGCAGCGGCGCTATCAGGAGACAACCAGCGAATACATTCGCTCGAAGCTAGAAGAGTACATGAGCGTGCGCCCGTGCCCGACGTGTAGCGGCAAGCGCCTGCGCCCAGAAGCCCTCGCCGTCACCATCGCTGGTAAGAACATTTGGGAGATCACACGCATGCCGGTCGACGAGTCGCTTCATTGGGTGCAGTGGCTGCACGGCGATGGATCGGCGCCGGTGTCGAACGGACGCAACGGGCTGCTTGCCAGCGACGGCGAAAATCGGGTCGCCCGCAACAGCGCGGTTCCAGCAAAGGTTGCACCCCCGCTGACCCCACGCCAGCAGACAATTGCCAACCAGGTGCTCAAGGAAATTGTGGCCCGGCTCGGCTTCATGGTCAACGTTGGGCTCGATTATCTGACACTCGACCGCACCGCAGTGACCCTCTCCGGCGGCGAAAGCCAGCGCATCCGCCTGGCGACGCAGATCGGCAGCCAGCTCATGGGCGTGCTCTACATCCTGGACGAGCCGAGCATCGGCCTGCACCAACGCGACAACGCCCGACTCATCGAAACGCTGCAGGGCATGCGCGATCTGGGGAACACCGTACTTGTCGTTGAGCATGACGAGGACACCATCCGCTCGGCCGACTGGATCGTAGACATGGGTCCGGGCGCCGGCGAACACGGCGGCCATGTCGTCTGCTCAGCCTGGCGCAACGATTTCCTCCACTGCCCCGACAGCCTCACCGCCAAATACCTGCGCGGCGAGGTACAGATCACCGTGCCCAAGCAACGGCGCGAGGGGAACGGCGAGTACCTGATCATCAAGGGTGCGCGCGAGAACAACCTGAAAAACGTAGACGTGCGCATCCCGCTCGGCAAGTTCGTTGCCGTCACGGGCGTCAGCGGCAGCGGCAAGTCGACGCTGGTCGTGGACGTGCTCTACAAGCGGCTGGCCCAGCTGATGTATCGCGCCAAGGATCGACCGGGCGCGCACACGGCCATCGAGGGATTCGAGTTTATCGACAAAGTGATCGATATCGACCAGAGTCCCATCGGCCGCACCCCGCGCAGCAACCCGGCGACCTATGTGGGGCTGTTCACGGACATCCGCGACCTCTTCGCCACCATCCCGGAGGCCAAGGCTCGCGGCTACAAGGCAGGGCGGTTCAGCTTCAACGTCAAGGGTGGGCGCTGCGAGGCCTGCCAGGGCGACGGCATCATCCGCATTGAGATGCAGTTTCTGCCCGATGTCTACGTGCCCTGCGAAGAATGCAAGGGACACCGTTACAACCGCGAGACACTGGAGATCAAGTTCCGTGGCAAGTCCATCGCCGATGTCCTGGAAATGACCGTGGAAGAGGGTCTGGAGTTCTTCCAGCACATCCCGCGCATTCGCAACAAATTGGATACACTCAACGCCGTCGGCCTCGGTTACATCAAGATCGGCCAGCCGGCGACGACCCTCTCCGGCGGCGAGGCGCAGCGCATCAAGCTCTCTAAGGAACTGAGCCGTCGCGCTACCGGCAACACGCTCTATATTCTCGACGAGCCGACGACCGGCCTGCACTTCGAGGACGTACGCAAGCTGCTCGAAGTGCTGCACGAGTTGGTCAACAAAGGCAACACGGTGCTGGTCATCGAGCACAACCTCGACGTGATCAAGAACTGCGACTGGCTCATCGACATGGGGCCTGAAGGTGGCATCAAGGGCGGTATCGTCATCGCCGAGGGCACGCCCGAGCACATTGCCACCCACCGGCGCAGCTACACCGGCCACTTCCTGCGCCCCATGCTGGACGCGCCGGCTGTCGTCAGCGCATGACGATCAACCCACTGCTGCGCGTGGCCGGCCGCGATGCGCCACTGGCGAGCGTCATCGATCGTGCGCAGCAGCGCCAGCTTCCGGTGAACGTATCTTCCGCCCCGGAAGACGACTACGCGCAAATCGATCCGACGCTGGCTGCTGCGTCCGTCGAAACGCCGAGCAGCGTCTGGGCACAGCAGCCACCGGCACCCGGTCTCAGCTACGCCGGCTTCACCGCCCAGCAGCGCGGCGCGTTTCTGACCTGGCAGAGGACGCCCCTGACGCCTGCGCCGCTGGCCTGCCAACAACTCTTTCTCGCCAATCTCGAAGCGCGCCTATTGGAAAGCAGCCAGTACGCCGCTGCGGCACAGGAGCAGATCGAGCGTCTGCTGGCGGCGCCTGCCTGGGCAGACAACCCTGCGACCTGGCGCGTGGCCTTGCTGGCGGCATGGCTCACACAAGATGGCAACAGGCTGGCAGCATGGCTGGGATCACAGCCGTTCCCACCCGATCTGCTGGGCGTCGCCTTTGGCATCCAGGCGCTGCTGGGCGCCCCGCTAGGCACCGACCAATTGCTCCCTGCAGCCATGGCCTGGCGCCTGCCCCAAGGGGAAACGAATGCGGCGCTCCTGTCCTTCCGCCTGCAGACACTGACCGCCAGCCTGGGCGCCGATCCGCTGGCGCATCTGCTCGGCCAGTGTGGAAACGCAGAGGAGCAGCTGCGTCCATGGCGCTGCCAGCACCGCAACCTGCGCCTGGATATGCCACAGCCCGACCTGCGGCGCAACATGGACCCCCTCCTCATCGAACTGTTTGCCACGGTGGACACCGGCACGCTGGCCGGTCCCGATCCCTCCCTCGCCGACGAAAATGCAGACGCAGACAGGCCCAACGAACTCAGCCGAGCACACATCATCGTCGAGTTTGGACACAGCCGCTCCGAATTCTTCAGTTTTGCGCTCCAGCAGGCACAAAAGCAGCGCGGCTTTGCACAACTGTTAGACGAGGATAGACACCTTGTCTATCGCGTCCCCTTCCGCAAAAACGAAATGCGCCTCTTCTGGCAGCTTTGGAACTACGTCCAATCCTGGTCAACGACGCGCGTTTACTTCGAAGGACGCGAACTCCAGAAGTGGCAAATCTATCCCTACTCGCAATACCTGAGCTAAAGTGATGGGATTGAGATGCCGTGCTGACGGAACAGTACGCTGTCGGCGACGCGGCAGGGCGCCTATCGTCAACGTACCAGGTAGATGATGGCGACAATCACACCGATTGCAACGACGACCACACGCAGCGTCTGGGGTTGGACGCGCCTGGCCAGTTTCCCGCCCAACACACCGCCGAGCACGGCGCCGATCGCCATGACGCCGGCTGCAATCCATACAACCTGACCCGAAAAGACAAAGAACGTGGCGGCAGCGACGTTGACTGCAAAGGCAATGGACTGTTTGAGCGCGTTGAGCCTTGTCAGGTTGTCTTCGATGGCCAGACCCAGCACAGCGAGGATGATGACGCTCAGGCCAGCGCCAAAATAGCCACCGTAGATCGCCGCCAGAAAGACTGGCCCAATCGACCATGCCTCGTTGGCCGCTGAACCGCCCGATATCTCAATGCGCCGCACCACCCACTTGCGCACGATATCCTGTACGGCCAGCAGCCCGGCGGCCAGCAAGATCAGGTAGGGAACCAACTCACTGAAGAGTTTCTCGCTCGTGTTCAACAGGAGGATGCCGCCGACAATACCACCGGCAACGCCGGCCGGCAACAGCAACTGCAGGCGTCGCCTCTGCCCGTTCAGGTCTTTCAACTGGGCGAAGGTGGCGCCGAGATACCCCGGCACGAGCGCCACGGTATTCGTGACATTGGCAGCTACAGGTGGAACACCTGCGGCAAGCAAGGCCGGAAAACTGATCAACGTCCCTCCTCCGGCAATGGCATTGATCATCCCGGCTGCAACCGCAGCAAGCCCCATGACGAGAAACTGCGTGGCTGTGAACGTTTCAACCATGAATCGGCCTTTACACCTGAAACAAACGGATAGGAGCACATCATGAATCTGCATAGAAAACAAGCAGCGGGCCTGGTCCGTCGCCAAAGACGAACAACTCGCGCCCGACGATACGATAACTCGTCGCAGTCTCCAGCAGCGAATGCACGGCCCGCTCCTGCTCCATGACGCCCGGCGGCTCATCGCACACCCCACTGCCAGCAAGACGAACGTTGCTCACTGTCAGCCCATTGGCGAGTGAGTAGTCAGCTTCATAGAGATTGCAGCCAAGCGATCCCATGATTCCCCCATCGGCAAAACGAGTCGTCACCTCGGCGCCACGCAGCACAGGCACAAGCCCGTCGCCAGCCAGGGATGCCGCGGCAACGAGGGTCCACACGGGGCCCTCCAGGGGGACGTCGCTCTGCCTGTCGAACACGAGCAGATCGCCGTCGCTGGTATTGAGCAGGAGGCGGTCGCCACGGATCGTGATCGATTGTGCCAACGCCAGCGCGTCGAGAAATGCATCTTGCAGGGAGCGGTCTGTACCGGAACAACGCTCGTCGACAGTGTCGATCGCGTCGATGTGCAGGCGGTTCCCCTCCAGCGCGAATGTCCCATCGTACGGGCCACAGCCGCCCAGCCCAGAGACACGCCCCCCCGAAAAGAACGCTGTGGCCGGCAGGCCACCGGCAGCCGTTCCCGCCCAGCCCTGCAACTGCCACATCCGCCCCGTCAACGGAACGAGCAGCGGCTGCTCCAACGCATAGACCACCGGCTCAATACAGGCTGTATCTACTTCACCCAGAGGGGCGTCTAGAAAGTCGTCGACGATCTCCACAACACAGTCACCGTCGTGATAGAGGAGTGCATGGCCGAACGCAGGGAATAAGACCAGGCTGGCATGGGTCAACGACGCAGCGGCAAGGCGGGACCAGAGAGCCGGCGTGACCGAATCCTGGCTGCCAGAGAGCAGCAGCACGGGCGTATCGCTGACGACCGCATCCTTGAACGCAGCAGGGGCAGGCTGGATTCCCTGTGCGAGACAGGAATTCTGCTCCTTTCTCACGCTCGACCCGAAATCAAAGGGCGGCAGTAAGGAGGGTACAGGAATGACAGCCTGATTCTGGCGAACCGCTTCAGGATCGACAAAAGGGATCTCTTCCTGGCAGTTGATGATCGATTGAATGTCGCCCAGCTGCGAATGATCGTACAAACGCAGGTCTGCGCCATAGTGCTGCAGCAGCCGTCCGCGTTCATAGGCCGTCAGCGAGGCCGCCAGCGGGCGTAGATTCTCGACCACCGCTGCCGGCAAAAACTCGCCCAGCTCCTCTATCAAAGCCCCGTTGTCCGTCCTCTCCGGCGCCAAAGCAGCAAGACCTGCGCGTATCTGCGCACGCTCCTCCTGCGCCAACGTGCGCAGATACGCGTCGATCCGTACACTCAGTTCCTCGAACGCATAGCGCGCCCGGCCCTGCTCTGTGCGCCCGGCCCAGAACTCCCCCTCCCGGATCGCTGTGTAGGTCGCATCGATCCCACGATCCAACTCATCCACCAGCAACGGCATGAGCGCCATGGCATCGGGCTGATTCATGGCCAGGTCTGTAATCCTGTAGAGTTGGCCGGCATCCAATGCTCCTGCCGCCACGCGATTGGCCGGGTCGCCGTCATCCAGGCGATTGATCAAGGCAACGAAGCGGCCGGCCATCTCGCCAAAACGCCCGCGACAGGTCGGCTGTGCCTCACAGTCGGCAAAAGGCCAGATCTTGGCCTCATAGTCGCCGAGCGCCTGCAACTCAAAGGTGAGCGTCTCCGGCGCAACCGTCGAATCGAGCACTGCGGCTCGCACGATGTCAGGCTGCGTGCGCAAGAGTTCTAGCGCCAACCGCGTGCCATACGAGACCCCGAACAGATCAACCGCGCCATAGCCGAGCACGCGTACCAGATCGGCCACATCAGCGGCGTTTTGTGTCGTATTGAAGAGCATCGGCTCGATCCCCTGGGCGCGCAACTCCTCCATACAATGTGCATCGGGCGATCCTCCCGTGAGCAGGGTGCAGTCGATACGCGGTTGGGAGAAAGCGCTGCCCCGGATATCAAAAAAGAGCAGATCGCGGCTGGCGCGCAGCGGTTGCAGCAGCGGGGCCAGGAACGGCACGTCATAGACGCCGGACATGCCGGGTCCGCCCGCCAGGTAGAGCAGCGGGTGCACCGGCGTTGTCGCATCCAGTGCGTTCAGTTGGGCAAAAAAGACCCCGACCTGCAGGCCACTGGTCGCGGCGCTGCGATCTTGCGGTAGACGCACGATCCCACAGCGATAGGTTACGCCTTCCTCCTCGCCCGGCAGACGGAAGGGACACTCGGCCGTCTCCAGGGCAACCGGGTAGGCAGACCGGGCCCTCGGCGTGTCCTGTGCCGAAGGTGGCACCACAGCCTGGCAGCCCGCTACCAGGAGGGCAAACACGATCAGGACGAGTTGGTTGATTCGAATCATCGAGCGCCTGCCATCGCTGCTTCGTCTCGCTGCAGAGCCGTCGGGCCACAGGAAGGAGTATATCACTGGACAATGGATTTTCGAACGACCTGGCCGACACGCGCCATTGTATGCCAGCGACGCCAGGACCCGCCAGCATGGCACGGAGTGTGTGCTTCCTGGTCGAGACCATACGTCGGAAGGTATTCCTTCCCGTACCCTGTCACGCGAGAGGCGATGACCTACGAAAATGACATCGCCCAGAGCAGGCGGCAGGCGCTGTCATACA
>CAIRNL010000395.1 GCA_903879975.1 uncultured Chloroflexota bacterium
GACGACCAAGGACGCGGACGAAGCGGCTGTGCTCTGTGATGAAGTTGCGGTCATGGATCACGGTCGGATTGTCGCCGCAGGTACGCCGGCGGCGCTCGCGAGCCACAATGGTGCGATGCAGGTCAGAATTCAGGGCAGTGGTTTCACCGAAGACCTGGTTCGGCTGATTGGGTGCCGACGAGATGTGCTGCATGCTCATTCGGTGCACAATAGCCTGCTCTTGCAAGTCACCCATCCTGCAGCCTGCGCTGCTGTGGTCAACCTGGTCGTCGAGTCGGGCGCCGATATCGTCACCGTTGAACGTGGCCAGGGTGGCCTGGATGCAGCCTACCGGGAACTGTTGCGAGGAATCGTATGACACCCACACTCTTCTCGGACAGTCTGACAATTTTCTACAAAGAGTGGCACGGCTGGTTTGCGCGCAGCGCAAGGCCGGCCTGGCTGGGTCTCTTGCTGCTGATGGCCATGTGGAGCGTGGCGACGCCCTTTGTGTCGCGCCAGATTTCGGTGGAACCGATGCTCATGGCACTCGTCTGGTTGGCGCTGCCCATGGCGATCTCTGGTGCCGTTGTGGCAGATTCGTTTGCCGGCGAGTGCGAACGCCAGACTTTGGAAACGCTGCTGGCCTCCCGTCTCTCCGACCGTGCCATTGTCATCGGTAAGATTGCGGCTGCCGCCGTCTATGCTGTGGGGCTATTCGCGCTGGGCATTGCGCCGGGCATCGCGCTGGTGGCTTCCGGCGCGGCCGGAGCCGAGGTTGCGCTCCGTGCTAGATGGCTGGGACTATGGGCGATCGCCATTGGTTTGCCGTTGATTGCTCTCGTCATCACTTCCAGCGCAATTTTTGTGCTGTACGCATATACAGCGCGGCAGCCGTTCCTGCCCATCACGGCTTTTGCGGGCGTTTTGCTGCTTTGCGTTGCTGCTCCCGTGGTGTGGGAGACGGGCCACTCTGCGAGAGCGCTGCAGGCGTCGAGCGCTCACGGGATTGTACTTGGCGTTCTTTTTCTTCTGGATGGCATACTGCTGGCCTGGCTTATGGTGTGCGCTCATCGCATGCGTCTGCTGGCTTTGCGCTGAGCGAACGCACTGCTGGCCTGGCTGGGGCGCAGGCGCAGGACCGGTACTGGTGGACACACGGATCTTCGGCGACACAGGAAGATTGGCAATTGGGCGGCTGTACGCTTATGATCTCCTCATGCCCAGCCAAACCAGTGTCTTCGCTGCTTTTACACTTGCCTATTTCTTTTCCTATTTCTACCGCTCGGCCAACGCCGTCATTGCGCCTGACCTGGCGCGTGCGTTGAGCCTGGATGCTGCGCAGTTGGGGCTGATGACCAGCCTCTTCTTTGCCGCGTTTGCCGCCGTGCAACTGCCGCTTGGACTGGCGCTGGATCGCTATGGGCCGCGCCTGGTGACCCCTGCACTCATGCTGGTCGGTGCTGCCGGCAGCCTGATTTTTGCTGGCGCACAGGACTTTGCGTCCCTGGCGTTGGGCCGTGCGCTGATTGGCATCGGCATGGCGGGGGTGCTCATGGGGGCACTCAAGGCGTTCAGCCAGTGGTTTTCTGCTCAGCACTATCCCACGATCTCCGGCCTGCTGGTGGGAATCGGCTCTGCTGGCGCGCTCGTAGCGGCAACACCGCTCGCCTGGCTCAACGCCACGTTCGGATGGCGTATGGCCTTCGTCGTCGGAGCGGCCCTCATCGTCCTCGTGGCGGCCGCTTTGCTGATCGGCACGCGCAATACGCCGCCCGGTGTGGCGTGGCCTGGTAATACGGCCGATCTGCGCTCCCTGCACGTCGTTTTTACCGACGCGCGCTTCTGGCGTATGGCAATGCTGGTCTTTTTCACCAATGGCACGTTGCTGGCGTTCCAAGGTCTATGGGCTGGCCCGTACTTGAATGACATCTTTGGCGTCGCACCGCTACAGCGCGGCAATGTGCTGTTGCTGCTCAGCCTGGGCGTGACAGCCGGCTTTCTGATGTCGGGCTGGCTCAGCGCACGGATCGGGCTGGCCAACGTCGTGGTGGCCGGGGCGTCCCTCTTCGGTGCCAGCCAGATCGTGCTCGCCTTCCATCCATCCTTGCCCGTCGCTGCAGCAGCGGCCGCTATCTTCGGTTTCTCCGGCGCACTCACGATCATGCTGCTGGCCCAGCCTCGCTATGTTTTCCCTGTGGTGTATACCGGCCAGGCAACAACCGCTGTCAATCTCTTTGCGATCGGCGGAACGTTCCTCGTGCAGTGGTGGATGGGTCTGATCATTGGGACATTCCCCGCACGCAGCGGGCACTACCCGCCTGGCGCCTACACGGCGTCGCTACTTTTTTCTGCGTCTGCCACGTGGGTGATGTTGTTTTTCTATCTGCCCATGCGCCGTGCGGAATGATTCAGCCGGCAGAGTCAGTGGTGGGCTGGAAGGAAAGGTATTCGGTCTATGTCGTACGTAACGGGTGACACGGCGGCCCAGCCCAGGTCACTGCGGCGCTATGTCTATCTGTCCATCGCTGCCGCCATCGCGACCATCGGTCTGAAAGGGCTGGCCTACTTGCTCACTGGCTCGGTCGGTCTCCTCTCCGACGCCATGGAGTCCCTCGTCAATCTGGTGGCTGCGCTGCTGGCGTTCTATCTGTTGACGATTGCTGAACGCCCGCCCGACGACGAACACGCCTACGGCCACACCAAGGCGGAGTACTTCTCCAGTGCAGCCGAAGGCGCGTTGATTTTGCTGGCTGCGTACAGCATTGCTTCGGCCGCAATCGAGCGCATTGCCCATCCACAACCGCTCGAAAATGTTGGTGTGGGACTCGTGGTCTCGCTGGGTGCTTCGGCCATCAACTTCGGTGTGGCGCGTGTTCTGTTGCAGGCCGGTAAGCGCGCCAATTCCATCACACTGGAGGCAGATGCGCACCACCTGATGACGGATGTCTGGACCTCAGCAGGTGTCATTGCCGGCATTTTTGCCGTTTCCCTCACCGGCTGGCTGATTCTCGATCCGCTGATTGCGCTGGCTGTCGCCGCCAACATCATCTGGTCGGGTATTCAACTCATGCGTCGCTCGGCGCTTGGCCTGCTCGACTCCGCCATTCCGCAGAGGGAGCGAGACAAAATTGTCGAGGTGCTGGACAGATTTACCCCGCAAGGCGTCGCCTCTCACTCCCTACTCACTCGCCAGGCCGGCCAACGCCGCTTTATCTCCGTCCACATTCTGGTGCCGGGCAAGTGGACCGTCCAGCGCGGCCACAATATGTTGGAGCAGGTCGAGCGCGATATTCGCAGCGCTCTGCCCGGCCCTACAACGATTCTCACGCATCTGGAGCCGCTCGAAGATCCGATTTCGATGGAAGACATGGCAATTGACCGCTGAGTCAATCGCGTGGTGCTCGAATTCGCCGCACAAGTCGAAGCAGGCTCACATTCTGCTCCGGCCATCACAGCTATGCTCGCATTGCAAGGCTGTTTTTGAAGAACAATTGGAAAGGATGTTTATGGATTTCTACGTACTGACCCTGTCACTGCACAATCTCCTGCGTTGGGTGGTGTTGCTTCTGGGCATTGTTGTGGTGGTGCTCATGTTCATGGGCTGGTTTGGCAAGCGCCCGTGGTCGGAATCTTCGCGCAAGTGGCTGTCGTACTATGCTGTTTCGATGGACGTCAACCTGCTGATCGGCTTGCTGCTCTACTTCTTCCTGAGCCCGCTCACGGCGCAGGTGATAGCCAATTTTGGCGCTGCGATGGGCGGAGATCATGAATTGCGCTTCTTTGGGGTCGAGCATATCACAACCATGATCGTTGCTGTGATCTTTGCGCATCTCGCCGTGGCCTTTGCCAAGCGCGGCATGACAGATGGAAAGAAGTTCCGCAACGCAGCGCTGTGGAATCTGGCATCGCTGGCGTTGCTGCTCGTTGCGATTCCGTGGTGGCGCCCGCTGCTGCGCATGCCATTCTAGGCTGTCTGGACGCGGCGACCTGACCTCTGATCAGGAGTGCAGGTCGCCATCCCCACTGGCTGAAACCCTGCCCGCCATCATGCCTGAAACTGCCGACAGCAGGGCTGCCCCCTGGCTATGGCATAGCACCCCTCTGTCGGATGCCGAACTGCTGACCCACCCTGCTACCTCCTTCCTATAACCGGCGTCATGCCCGGTGAGACGCTTGTGACACACACCGCATGGGATTTTTCTGCTGCAACGCTCGATCTGCCTGATGCGCTGGCGCAGTGAAGACAGCCGGCTTCTGGGGCGCTCGCTGGGCAGATGCCCTGATAGCTGCCGATCACACAGCCGGTTGACACGCGATCCCACCGGCGCGTATCCCTGGTCACATGACCAGTCAGTGGACTACACACATGACTAGAGGGATTCTCCCCACGTGCATGACGCATGGTAAAGAGTACCTGCCGTATAGTGTTCTTGGTTCGGAGCCGGAGGACGCGGAATCAATCGGCACGTTCTCTCTCAATTTGATCAAGGAGGATCGATATGTTAGTGCGTGAGCGTATGACCTCGCCGGCAGTCACCGTGACTCCGGAGACGCCCTTTCAGGATGCGCTCAAATTGATGCGCGATAAGAAATTTCGTCGGCTCCCTGTCGTGGATACCACCAACAGAGTCGTTGGCATTGTCTCAGAGCGGGACATGTTGCATGCGTCACCCTCGCCGGCAACATCGCTGAGTGTCTGGGAGGTCAACTACCTGCTGTGGAAACTCAAAGTCAGTGACATCATGACGCACAATGTGATCAGCATCAATCAGGACATGCCTGTCGAAGATGCTGCCAGCCTGATGGTTTCGCGCAAGATTGGTGGCCTGCCAGTCGTGGATGACAAAGGCGTCGTCGTCGGGGTGATCACCGAGACCGATATTTTCAAGACCTTTGTCGATATCCTGGGAGGCGGCGAACACGGGCTGCGCCTGACGGTGCAGGTACCGGCAGGCGCTGGCACACTGGCCAAGCTTGCGTCGAAGATCACGGAACTGGGGGGTCTTATTCTGAGCGTGGGTACCATGAACCGGGAGAGTGACAACCTGCGCGAATTGATTGTCAAGGTTCAGGGTGTCACGAAGGACAGGTTGATCCAGGCCCTCGAATCCATTGGTGACCACGTCGTAGACGCCCGAGAAGTATAGACTCACGCTAAAACCCGGCGATCCCGCAATTCTGGGACCGTACGAGAAGAATGGCACGTATCGGGAGGAAACAAGATATGCCCAGAAGCAAAGTGACAATTGATGGGAACGAGGCTGCGGCATATGTCGCCTTCAAAACCAACGAGGTCGCGGCGATTTACCCTATCACGCCTTCTTCACCCATGGGCGAACTGGCCGATGCCTGGAGCGCCGCCGGCGAACGTAATATCTGGGGGAGTGTGCCGGACATCATTGAGATGCAGTCTGAAGGTGGCGCCGCCGGCGCAGTGCATGGCGCTTTGCAGACAGGATCTCTGACGACGACCTTTACGGCCAGCCAGGGCCTGCTGCTCATGATCCCGAACATGTACAAAATTGCAGGTGAGTTGACGAGCACGGTGTTCCAGATCGCCGCCCGCTCGTTGGCCGCGCAGGGCTTGTCGATCTTCGGCGATCATAGCGACGTCATGGCGGCACGCAGTACGGGTTGGGCGATGCTTTTCACCAATTCCGTGCAGGAAGTGATGGATATGGCGCTCATCGCCCAAGCCAGCACGCTGGCTGCGCGTGTCCCTTTCCTCCACGTTTTTGACGGCTTCCGCACTTCGCACGAGGTCGCCAAGATCGAACAACTGGCTGACGAAGACATCCGTGCCATGATCGACGACGATCGGGTGCACGCCCACCGTGCCCGTGCGCTCAATCCGGAGAAACCGGTCATGCGCGGCACCGCACAAAATCCGGACATCTACTTCCAGGCCCGCGAGAGTGCCAATCCCTTCTATGCTGCCACACCGGATATTGTCCAGAGGGAGATGGACAAGTTTGCCGGCATCGTGGGCCGCCAGTATCACCTGTTTGA
>CAIRNL010000396.1 GCA_903879975.1 uncultured Chloroflexota bacterium
CGCCGGCCGATGCTGCGGCCGTTGCCCAACTCAACCACCTCTTCAACGGCGTCCCGCTGGATGTGCCCGGCGTAGCGCTGCGCATTGAGCGCTGCACGGCCACTGAGCGCATCTTCCTGGCCGAAGTCGATGGCCTGGCCGTGGGCTTTCTGTCGCTGTGGCTCTTCCCTATCGTCTGCTTTCCCGATCCGTACGCCGAGGTGTCGGAACTCTACGTGTGTGAGGGCTATCGCAGGGAGGGCGTGGGCAGAGCACTCATGGGCGAGGCGATCGAAGTAGCACGCCTCGAGGGCGCAGCCGAACTGAAGATCAACACCGGCTTTCGCAACAGCGCTGCTCAACGCCTCTATAGCTCGTTGGGCTTTGAAAATCTCTGCCTTCATCTGTGGACGCGTCTGGGGGGCGACACGGAAGGCTCCACAGCGCAATCGAATGAGTGAGTGCAACATGAATAATTCTTTCTGTCCGGAACTGGAAGCGCGCCTGGTGCGCTATGCGGCAATCGAGACGACCAGCGATGAGGCGTCGGCGACGACGCCGAGCACGGCCACGCAGCTGGAGTTGCAGCACATGCTCCAGCGCGAGCTGGTCGATATCGGCGCCAGCGACGTGCAGCTCGATGCCAACGGCTTTCTCTATGCCACTATCCCGGCGACAGCCGGTGGCGCTATCCCGCGCGTGGCCTTGCTGGCACACGTCGACACAGTGGCAGGCATCGGTTTGGGACCCGTTAAGCCGCGCATCCACCGCGCCTACGATGGCACGCCCATCGTCTTTCCTGACGACGCGCTGCTGGTGCTGATGCCCGAGATCAGCCCGTACCTGGGCCAGAAGATCGGCCACGACATCATCACCGCCAGCGGCGGCACACTGCTCGGCGCCGACGACAAGGCCGGCGTCGCCATTATCATGACGCTGGCGCACCATCTTCTCACGCACCCCCAGATTCCGCATGGCGAGCTGCGCATCTGTTTCACCCCTGACGAGGAGATCGGCACGGGTATCCGCAAGATCGACTTGCAGCGCCTTAATGCCGACTTTGCCTATACCCTGGACGGCGCCGAGGTGGGGGAAATTGTCTACGAGACCTTCTCCGCCGACAAGGCGACCGTGACGATTACCGGCGTCTCCACACACCCGGGCCGTGCCAAGGGCAAGCTCGTCAACGCACTCTATCTGGCCACACGTCTGGTCCAGACCCTGCCCCACGCCAAGCTCACGCCGGAGACGACCGACGGGCGCCAGGGCTTCCTGCATCTCTACAAGCTGGAAGGCACCGCAGCAGAGTGCAAGCTGCATTTCATCCTGCGTGACTTCGAAAAGGAGAAACTCCTTGAGTATAGCCGGCTGCTGGAGTCAGTGTGCGAGACCGTGCAATTGACCGAACCGCGCGCCCGTATCACCTGCGAGGTCACGCCGCAGTATCGCAATATGTACGACTGGTTGCAGAACGACATGCGCCCGGTGGAGTACGGGATGGACGTGCTCCACGCAATGGGCATCGAACCGCTCAGCCCACCCATCCGCGGCGGCACCGACGGCTCCCAACTCACCGAGATGGGGGTGCCGACGCCCAATCTCTTCACCGGTATGCAGAATATCCACAGCCCGTTGGAATGGGTCAGCGTGCAGGATATGCAGAAGGCAGTAGAAGTGCTGGTGAAATTGGTCGAGCGGTGGGCGCAACGTTGAAGGGATGATACGCAAAGGATTCTATGGCTATCAGCGTTTTTGATCTGTTCAAAATCGGCATTGGTCCGTCCAGTTCCCACACAGTCGGGCCGATGAAGGCCGCGCGCCTGTTTGCACAGCGCCTGGCACGCGACGGGCTGCTGCCGCAGGTGGCCGCCGTACGCACAGAACTCTTCGGTTCGCTCGGTGCCACGGGCAAGGGCCACGGCACCGACAAGGCCGTGATCCTGGGCCTCATGGGCGAAGAGCCGGAGACGGTCGACACGACCACGGTGGTCGAGCGCATCGATACCGTACGCGCAGCGCAGCAGCTCGCTCTGCTCGGCGTACAGCCGATCGCCTTCAACGACAAGCAGCATATGCACTTCCGTCGCACCGCACTGGCCTACCATCCCAACGGGATGACCTTCGCAGCGCTCAACGCCGATGGCGCTTTTCTGGACGCCGGCACCTACTACTCCGTGGGCGGCGGCTTCGTCGTCGACGAGACGGCCACAGGCGCTGCTCGCATCAAAGAGGATGACACCGTCCTGCCCTACCCTTTCGACACGGGCGAAGAACTGCTCGTCCAGTGCAAGATACAGGGGCTGAGCATCAGCCAGCTCATGTTGGAGAATGAAAAAGTCTGGCGCAGCGAGGCGGAAATCCGCGCCGGATTGTTGCGCATCTGGGCCGTCATGCAGGACTGCGTGCGCCGCGGTGTGACGTCGGATGGTATCCTGCCCGGCGGCATGAAGGTGAAGCGCCGCGCCGCCGAACTCCACCGCAAGTTGGTCGAACGGCCCGAAGCCAACCTGCAGGACCCGCTGACGGTCATGGACTGGGTCAATGTCTATGCCATCGCCGTCAACGAGGAGAATGCGTGGGGCGGCCGTGTCGTCACCGCACCGACGAACGGCGCAGCCGGCATCATCCCAGCCGTGCTGCACTACTACACACGGTTTGTGCCCGGCGCCGATGACGACGGCGTGGTGCGCTTCCTGCTCACAGCCGGTGCCATCGGCACGCTCTACAAGAAGAACGCCAGCATCTCCGGCGCCGACGTGGGCTGCCAGGGCGAGGTGGGTGTCGCCTGTTCCATGGCCGCAGCTGGCTTGGCTGAAGTGCGCGTCGGCACCTGCGACCAGGTGGAGAACGCTGCCGAGATCGGTATGGAGCACAACCTGGGTCTGACCTGTGATCCCGTGGGCGGCCTGGTGCAGATTCCCTGCATTGAGCGCAA
>CAIRNL010000397.1 GCA_903879975.1 uncultured Chloroflexota bacterium
AGGAGAGAGGCGAAAATGTCTAAAGCCGGCAGATACACGACTTCCGTTGGCTCTATGCGGCGCGGCAAGATGATCACGCTCGTCTTCCGCATCGCGCTGGCGATCATCACGTTAATCTTCGCGCTCTTTCCCATCGTGTGGGTCATCTCGGCATCCTTCAATCCAACTAATTCGATTGTCGGCCAGCCGTTGATTCCACCCAACCCGACGCTGGACAACTACCGGGCGCTGCTCAACGATCCGCTCAACCCCTTCCATCTCTGGTTGCTCAACTCGCTTTACCTGGCGATGGTCGTGACGATTGTTGCTGTCATCATTACGACGCTGGCTGCCTATGCCTTCTCACGCTTCCGTTTCAACGGTAGGCGCCAGTTGCTGCAATCCATCCTGTTGATCCAGGTATTTCCTAATTTCCTCAACATGGTGGCGCTCTTCCTGATCTTGCAACAGATCGGCACCTACCTGCCCCCGCTCGGCCTCAACACGCATGGAGGGCTGATGTTGCTCTATCTGGGTGGCACGCTGGGTGTCAATACGTGGCTCATGAAAGGCTACTTCGACTCCATCCCGCGCGATCTGGATGAAGCGGCGACGGTCGACGGCGCTTCACCTTGGAAAATCTTCTGGTTGATTTTGGTGCCCCTCGTGCGGCCGATCCTGGTCGTTGTGGGCATGTTGACCTTCATCGGCATCTACTCGGAGTACGTTCTGGCTCGCATCATTCTGACTGACAAAGCCCTCTACACCCTCTCGGTCGGTCTGAACCTGTTCATCCAGAATCAGTATTCCGGCCGTTGGGGTACCTTCTCTGCCGGCGCGCTGATTGCTGCCATCCCAGTTGTTCTTCTCTTCCTGATCTTTCAGCGCTATCTGGTCGGTGGCCTGACCAGCGGATCGGTCAAGGGCTAAAGGAATTGCCAATGGTCAATGAGCAATTTTCAAGGGTCAATGCCTGGGGCGAAACACATACCACCCCGCCCCTTGACAGCCGCTGACGATTGCTCACTGGCCATATCGTGTAGGCTCGAATGCATGCCTCACCGTACCGAGCTCCATCTTTCACCTGATCAATGAACTATGCCTGATTTGAACCAGCCTGTCATGGCCGATTTTGTGTTCGGCGGGATCGAGAGCGACGAGCAGCGCCTGCTTCAGACGGAACGGCTCGCCCGCACCAGTATTCGCCATTTTCATGCCATCGCACCGCTCGACCCGATCCCAGATCGCCCGGTGCGCATCACAGTCCAGGTGGGACCCGACACAGCGATCGACTGCCTTACTGCCTACGTGACGGCTGACGGTTCGCTGCCTGGTGGCATGCATGGCCGTGCCATCAACGGTACGGCTGTCAGTCTGACCCCGGTCGCCACGCGCTGGGAGTCGCTGATCTGGGATTATGTGACGGTATGGGAAGGCGAGCTCCCCGGCCAGCCGGAAGGGACGCTGGTGCAGTATGCGATTGAAGGGTGGCGCACCTTTGACCCACTGCTTTCCGTCTGGAGCAGTGAGCTGAACCTCGACCGCACTGTGCAACCGCGCACGCTCTATGGCTATCA
>CAIRNL010000398.1 GCA_903879975.1 uncultured Chloroflexota bacterium
CGGCTGGCGCTTCCTCGGCTACGGCCTCGTCGGCCGGTGGCAGGAGCACGCTGTCAATGACGTGGATGACGCCGTTGCTCGTCTCGATGTCAGTGGCGATGATGTTGGCGTCGTTGACCTTGGCGCCGTCGTCGCTCAGCACAAAGAGAAGCGGCTTACCCTGGAGTGTATCAGCCTCCAGTCCGTCGCTCAGGTCGCCGGCCAGAACCTTGCCTGCTACAACGTGGTAGAGCAGAATCTGAGTCAGGTCGCCCGTTGGGTCGGCCAGCAGGGCATCGATGGTCTCCTGAGGCAACGCGGCGAAGGCGTCGTCCGTCGGGGCAAAGACGGTGAAGGGACCCTCACCCTTGAGCGCGTCGACCAGGCCGGCTGCCTGCACGGCGGCAACGAGCGTGTTGAAGCTGCCCGCAGCCACGGCGGTGTCGACGATGTCGGCCAGCGCAGTTTCGCTTGCTACGGTCTCCGTCATGGCGGTCGATGCCTCCGCAGTTGCTTCCTCTGCAGCAGCTTCTTCGCCTTCTGCGTTCTCCTCCGCTTCAGCTGGCGTCTCACCCGTGATGGAGGGCGGCAGGATCACGCTGTCGATGACGTGGATGACGCCGTTGGCTGCCAGGATGTCGCTGCTGACGATGGTGGCGTTATTGATCTTCTTGGCACCATCCGCGAAGGAGAAGAGGGCCGTCTCGCCCTGGGCCGTGGTGACTTCCTTGCCGTCGCTGATCAAAGCGGCAATCAGACGGCCCGGCACGACATGATAGAGCAGCACGCTTTCCAGCGCAGCAGGGTCGTTGGCCAGAGCGTCGAGTGTCTCAGCCGGAACTGCGGCGAAGGCATCATCGGTTGGGGCAAAGACCGTGAACGGCCCTTCCCCGCGCAGGGTCTCTTCGAGACCGGCAGCCTGCACCAGCTCGACCAGGATGGTGAAGTTGCCCGCAGCAATGGCGGTGTCGACGAGATCGGCCTTGTCGCTGATCTTGTCCTGGGCAGAGACGCTCTGGAACGGCATCATGCTGAGCACCAGGGCCAGGACAACGGCCAGTTGCAGGATATGGTGGACGCGTTGTTTCATATCGCTCTCCTTGATAGAACATAACTGTAAACACACAATCAGTAGGGTGCGCTGTATCGCATCAGGTCCGTTGAAGACCTTAGTGCCATTATAACAGAAGGGTCGGTGGGGAGAATCACAATTGAGGCGGGGCTGAGCTGACAGTAAAGGTCGATGAGGGCAACACTGGGGGACGATGCATCGGCCGCAGTGTCGGCGCGGGACGGAGACGGGCAATGTCGCCGACAGACATCAACTCAGGGTTACCTGACAGCTTCGACGCGCGCAGTCGCTTGCGCGCAGTAGTCGGGATCGATCTCGAAACCAACCCAGTGACGGTTGTGCCGTGCCGCCGCTACACAGGTCGTACCCGACCCGACGAAGGGATCCAGCACGACGTCGCCGCTGTAGGAGTAGAGACGGATGACGCGCTCGGCCAGCTCCGTTGGAAAGGGTGCTGGGTGGCCGACCCGCCTGGCTGACTCGGGCGCAATGTCCCAGATCGAGAGCGTGGCGGCCATGAACTCGTCGCGATCGATGTCCGACTCGCCGCGATCCGGCCGCGAGAAATTCCCTTTGGCAAAGACGAGCAGGTACTCGTGAATGTCGCGCAGGCGCGGTGCCTTGGCACTCTGCCAGCTCCCCCACGCACAGTTGCCGCTGGCACCCTTGGCTTTCTGCCAGATGATCTCGCCCATGGGCAGAAAACCGACCGCCATGTGGATGCGGTAAAAGTACGCGTGCAGGGGAATGTAGGGCTTGCGGCCGAGGTTGGCAATGTTCACCACGAAGCGCCCGCCCGGCGTCAAGACGCGGTAGACCTCGCGGGCGACTGTGTCGATGAGATCGAGATAGGCGTCAAAGCTCAAATCTTCGTCGTATTCTTTTCCCACGTTGTAGGGGGGAGATGTGAATGCCAGGCCAACGGCGCTATCCGGCACCATTGGCATCGCAGTAGATGACTGGCAGTAGATTCGATCTGCCCAGGCCGCCAGCGGCGCAGGAGTGCCCTCCGCAACCGGTTCAGCCGGCGCAGCAGGCGCGCCCTTCTCTGCGTAGAGTTGGCGGCCATAGAATGTCGAAGCGTCATGGCCCTGGCGTTTGCTGACCCCAAAAGCTGAGGTTGAAGTACGTTTCATAGATGCAGCGTCTGTGTTGTGTACACGATTTTCATGGCGGGCGCCATTGTATCATGCTTTGTCGATCCACGCGAGAGCCGTAAATTCTCTGGCAACGCAGCCGCATCCTCCAGGCGTGCTGTGTGACTGCTGCGTGCTTGCCACGAATTTGCAACGGTCGCATGGTTACACTGAAAAAAGAAGTGTGCTGCACCGCTGCGTATGGGGGTGTGTATGCGACATGCTCCACAGATCGAGTGGGAGGTTCTGGAGGCGGAAGACGATGAATGGGCGGAAGTGACCTTGACTGCGACCGCGGGCGAGCGCAGGCCGGTGCGCTGGCAACGGCTGGCAACGGCGTTGGGAGGCGTTGCCCTGCTGATCGCCCTGGCCGGGCTGGCCGGCTACCGGCTGTGGCAGGATGCCGAAGCCGGCATCGCTGCCACTGAACGCCAC
>CAIRNL010000399.1 GCA_903879975.1 uncultured Chloroflexota bacterium
CCCTACCGCCAGAAGCTGATCATGATGTTCCGGCGCCTGCGCGCCACGCGTGCCGAAAACGAGCGCCCGTGGGATGGCCGTGCCCGCACCCCGCGCGCCTACCCCAATGTCGACGAGTTCATGGCCGACCTGCGCGTGATCGAGCGCAGCCTGCTGACCAACAAGGGAGAGCGTCTGGCACACGGGCGTCTGGCTGCGCTCATCCGCCAGGTCGAGGTCTTCGGCTTTCACCTGGCCTCGCTCGACATGCGCCAGCATTCGGCGCTCCACCGCGCCGCGGTGGCCGAAGTGCTGGCGGCCTACGGTATTTTTGCCGACTACCCGGCGCTCTCGGAGCCAGACAAGATCAGCTTCCTCACCCGCGAGATCGGCAATCTGCGCCCCTTCACCGCGCAGCTGCAGTTTTCGCCGGCGACCAACGAGACCATCGGTCTCTTCCGCCTCATCCGCCGAGCCAAGCAGGAGATCGACGACGACGCAGTGCAGACCTATATTATCAGTATGACCAACACCGTCAGCAATGTGCTGGAGGTGCTGCTGATGGCCAAGGACGCCGGTCTGTTGGGGGCGATCGACATCGTGCCGCTCTTCGAAACGGTCGACGATCTCGACCATGCCCCGCGCATCATGGCGACCCTCTTCGAGAACGAGGCCTATCGCCGCCACCTCGACGCACGCGGGCGCCGGCAACAGATCATGATCGGCTACTCTGACTCCAACAAGGATGGCGGGTACCTGCGCTCCAACTGGATGCTTTTCCTGGCGCAACGCACGTTGGCGCGCCTGTGTGACCAGCACGACGTCAAGCTGACCCTCTTCCACGGCCGCGGCGGCACGCTGGGGCGCGGGGGCGGCCCGGCCAACCGCGCCATTCTCGCCCAGCCGCCGGAATCGGTGCGCGGCCGCGTCAAGCTCACCGAGCAGGGGGAGGTCATCAGCACGCGCTACGCCAATCTGGCCCTGGCGCGGCGCCACTTGGAGCAGCTGGTCAATGCGGTGCTGCTGACTGCAGGCAAGCGGCCACGCTTTGACTATGAGGACCTCTGGGCACAGCGCATGGACGCGCTCAGCGACATCGCTTTCAAAAAGTATCGCTCGTTCGTCAACAAGCCGGGCTTCCTCACCTATTTTCACGAGGCCACGCCCATCGACCACATCGGCGCCCTCAACATTGGATCTCGCCCCACGCGGCGCAAGGCGACGCAGGCTATCAGCGACCTGCGCGCGATCCCGTGGGTCTTTGCCTGGATGCAGTCGCGCGTCAACCTGCCGAGCTGGTACGGCGTGGGTACAGCGCTGGAACAGTGGTGCGATGGCGGCCGCAACGCGCAGCGCCTGGAACAGCTGCGCGAGATGTACCGCGAGTGGCCGCTCTTCTGCACGGTGACAGACAATGTGCAGATGGGGCTGTCCAAGGCCGATATGGCGATCGCATCGCTTTACGCGCAGCTGACCGACGCCAAGACGCGCGGCCTTGTCTTCGACGACATTCTGGATGAATTCGAGCGGACGGTGCGCATGGTGCTGCTCGTGGTGGAGGCGGAGCAGCTGCTGGACAAGGAGCCGGTGCTGCGCCGCAGCATCAAGGTGCGCAACCCCTATGTGGACCCGATGAATTACATCCAGGTTGCCCTGTTGCAGAAACTCCAGACAGAGACCGACGCGGAGGCGCGCCGGAAACTGACTGCCGCTGTGCTCAGCTCGGTGAACGGCATCGCTGCAGGGCTGCAAAACACTGGCTGAGTTTTCGTGCAGGGCTGCCGATCCATGCTGTACCGCATGCGAGGTGAACGGTGAAAGATTTGCTCTCCACAGTTGACGGTCTCCTGATTGATATCGACGGCGTGTTGACGCTGGGGGAAAAGGTGATTCCGGGCGCGCCAGAGGTGATCGAAACCCTGCGCGCCCGGCAGATTCCCTTTCGCTTCATGACCAACACCACCATCTACTGCCGCTATACGCTGCTGGAGCGGCTGCATGCCTTGGGCTTCTCGGCGACGCTCGACGAGCTCTACACCGCGACCTACGTGGCCGCACGCTATCTGCGCGAACAGAACGCGCAGCGCTATCTGCCGCTGCTGCTGCCGGACGCGCAGCAGGAGTTCAGCGGTATCGATGTGGACGAGGAGACGCCGGAGTATGTGGTGGTGGGGGACCTGGGCGCGAGTTTTACCTTTGCCCGCCTCAACCGTGCGTTTCGGGCGGTGCTCAACGGCGCCCGGCTGATTGCCCTGCACAAGAAGCGGCACTGGCGCACCCCCGACGGCCTCTTCCTGGACGCTGGGCCGTTCGTCATGGCGCTGGAATATGCGGCCGAGACCAACGCGATGGTCGTCGGCAAGCCGAGCGAAGCCTATTTCGCAATGGTGCTCGCAGACCTGGGCCTGCCGCTCGATCGTGTTGCCATGATCGG
>CAIRNL010000400.1 GCA_903879975.1 uncultured Chloroflexota bacterium
AGCGGTGGCCGCAGACGCACCGGTGCTGACATAGAGGTGCGGGTCATCCTGCTGTTTGACCTGCAGCATCTGATAGTCGTTGGAGAAGATGCCGACAAAGACGCCCGTGTCTGTGCCGCGTAGGCGCTCCGGGTCAATGCCGGCGTGCTCCAACGCTTCCCACGTCACTTCCAACAGCAGACGCTGCTGGGGGTCGAGCGTGATCGCTTCCTTGGGCGCCACCTGGAAGAACGCAGCATCAAAACGGTCCACCTGGCGAACAAACCCGCCATGGTCGGGAATAATCTCTGCATAAAGAGGAACATCCCACCGATCGCGTGGGATCGGCGTGATGGCATCCACACCTTGCGCCAGTAACTGCCAGAAGCGTTCCGGCGAAGAGGCCTCGCCGGGGAACCGGCACCCCATCCCAATGATCGCAATTGGCTCTTTGTGCTGCGGGTTGATCAACGGCATATGTACCTCAATGGTCAAAGGTATAGCCAAACAGATCGATGTCAGTGGCAAAGTGCTCAGCCACCATCTGTTGAGACCGTTCGTTGTAGTAGGCCCGATAGTTGCGGTGCTGCGAGCTGTTCAGATGGGGCAGTCGTGTCGTCAGCCCAACCTGATGGCAGACCTGGGCAAAATCCTGCGCCAGGGTCTCGAAGCGCCCCACATAATCCACCAGCAAACGCCCATCGCTATCCGTCAGCGTTTCATACTGGAATTTGGTGGCCCCCTTGGGGTAGGGGGAATCGGTCGCCACCACCCAATCCAGATAACGGTCAAATGACCCGAACGAAACAACCAGGTTGTGCCGGATATGGGTTGGCTCACTCAAGATGAAGTTGTACATCGAGACTTGCCAATCCCATGGGTTGCGCACGAATGCGAATTTGTAGTAGCTGCCGAAGATCGTGCTCGGCACTTCCTTCTGCACATCCCTGGCGACAGCGTGCAACAGCAGCGCTTCCCAGACAGCGTAGAAGGGGTTGGGCTGCCCTGCTTTTTGGGCGGGTGGCCGTTTGATCTTGAACCTGGCTGGCTCTTCCGTGTAGGGCAGCAGCGCACTGCGCACACTCATCCCACCGGTCTTGGCCACGTGAAAGAAAATGAAACGATGGCTGTGCGAAATCAACATGGAACCGGCTAGTTGTAGAAAGCCATCAGCGCGCGCGTCAGGCTCTTGCCAGCGTAATCGCCGTAGACCATGCCTTTTTCGGTCAGGCGGATTTCATGTTCGTCCATCTCGATGAAGCCGTCTTCCTGCAGTTGTTGCAGCGTGGGCGCACAGATGGACTCCAGCTTGAAGCCATGTTTCTGTTGGAACCAGCGCAGATCGAAACGCACTAGCTTCATACACAGCACGACATCGCGGATCATGTTGTCGAGGCTGGTCAACGGATACCCGCGCTGCGCCGGCAACTCGCCCGCCTCCGCCATCTGGATGTACTTCTCTTCGTCGTTGGTGTTCTGATAGAGCCAGTTGCCGTAGCGTCCAAACGCAGAGACACCGAAGGCTGCGCAGTCATCCCCGCGAAAGATGCTGGGCGAGTGAACGTGCTGGTGGCCGCCGCGCTTGGTGTAGCTGAAGAAGCTCCAGGGCACATAGTCGGCATTCATCAGTTCGCGCAGCGAATAGCGCATCGCAGCCATCTCATCGTCGTCCGACGGCAGCTCCAGCGTCTGGTTGCGCACTCCGCGGGAATACTCTGTGTTGCTGTACAGCTCAGTCTTGTAGACCGTCACACTCTCTACCCCGCTCTCGATCGTGCGCTGCACGCTGTGCTGCCATTTTTCCGGCGTGTCTCCAGCCAGGCCACTCATCAGGTCAATGTTGAGCGGCACACCGGTCTGCAGGACTAGATCGATCGCCTTCAACGCCTTCTTCTCGCTGTCCAGGCGGTGCGATGCCTGAATGAT
>CAIRNL010000401.1 GCA_903879975.1 uncultured Chloroflexota bacterium
GCGATCTGCGTCGGGCTATAGATCTTGCGGCAGAGCCAGTCGTAGGCGCCGCGCAGTTCATCGGGTGTGAAGTTCTTGGGCACGAAGGTAACGTGTGCGGTATCGTAGTGACTCCACGGCACGTCGAGCAGGCGATTCTCACGCTCCACCACTTCGCGAAAAGGCGTACCTGGATAGGGCGTCAACATCGTGGTGCTGACGCTATCCAACTCGCTGGTGCGAATAAAGTCATACATAGACTGGAAAGTCTCGGGCGTGTCGGAGTCGAATCCCATAACGAAGAGACCGACGACACCTACACCCGTCTTACGAATCTCGCGGATGGCCTCGCGGGTCTGGTCGGCATTTCCTTTGGACTTACCGCCCAACGAACTGCGATTTTCGGGGTTCACGCTCTCAAAGCCAATAAAATGCTTGTCGAGATGAGCAGCGATGCTCATTTCCAACAGTTCAGGATGCTTAGCGATACTCATCTCCGACTGGCATGTCCAGCCATGCAGGTCGAGCTTGGAGAGTGCGCCAAAAAGTTCGGCGCAGTAATCGGGATCGAGCGTGAAGTTGAGCCCGAAGTTGTCGTCGGTCAGAAAGAAACGCTTGATACCGCGACGCTCGATCTCATCCACGACCTCATCGATCGGGCGGAAGCGCATGCGGCGCCCACTGACGCGAATGGCGGTGCAGAAGTCGCAGTTACGCGGGCAGCCGCGCGTAATTTCCAGGTAAGGCGTCCAATAGTTCTTGTTCTCATCGACCATCTGGATGACGCGGTCGGTGATAGTGGCCAGGCCTTCCAGGTCAGCCCAACGCAGGTCTTCATAGACCGGCTTGAGTCCTTTCTTGCCCTCAGCGGCGAAATCCTGCAGCAGCTGTTGCCAAGTGAAATAGCCTTCGCCGATCATCACACTGTGAGCAAAAGTGGCAGTATGGTCGGGCATGAGTGTGGCATGTACGCCACCCATGACGACACCGGCGCCGCCATGCATGGCGGTACGGGCAATCTGTTCCGCCCGCTCAATGGTCACCGTCATCGACGTAATGCCGACCAGGTCTCCCTCGCGCAGCGTATCCAGGGGCAAATCACGGACATTCTCGTCCCAGATTTCCACCGGCATTTCCTGCGGCACCAGCGATGCCAGCCGCATGAGGGTATAGGGCGATCCTGGGGCCTTACCAAAGACTCTGCCATCGCGCCGTGGCTGAATCAGAACCACACGTCGCATAGATCCTCCACCAATGCATTGCGCCGCTGTTGGGCGAGTCGAGTTCTAAATCACGTGCACTTCCTTGTTAGGAAGTATACACACTATCGAACATCATATCACAGGCAAGCCATTAGTAAAAAAACCTTGATAAAAATTATTCTGGAGATTCTTCATCTACTTTGTCCAGGGACCCGTTGTAGACGAGGGCATACTTTTTATGCGATGGAATGGCAAAGGCAGCTGATTTCCGCTGCCAGAGAGCCGAACGGCTGAAGAGGGAGCGCGTGCGCCCCTAGCTATCTCGCCACCCCTCGAAGGGTGTGAGTGCATCGCCGGGCTGCCACTGGCGCACGCGCAATTCCGCCTGCTCCAGGCGATTTGCACAAAAGGAGGCCAGCGCGGCCCCTTCTTCGTACAGGAGCAACGTCTGTTCCAAGGGCAAGTCGTCGCTCTCCAACATGCCGAGCACTGTTTCGAGCCGAGCAAAGGCGTCGTCGTAGCTCAGCGTCTGATCGATTGTGAATGACATGGTGCGTATTTCCCGTCGGTGCAATGAGCGTATGTGGCACACATCGCCGCAATTACCGTTCCAGTATACCAGCGGTGTACAACACGGAACAATGGGAGGATGCCCATGTACCCAAATGCAACGATCCATCCGGTCAGCCACGGGAAGATGTGATAGGCTCTGCGTGGGAACCATTGATCGCCACGAAGGAACGCTGTCATGGCTGAAACTGAGCAACTTTCGACGACTTTTGCCGTACCTGATGCCACCATTGTCTGTCTGGTTGAGGACTTATTTTTCGGGATTCGCCTGGACGATGTCATTCGTGCATCTGGTGGGCAGCCCGTCCTGGTCGAAAGAGCCGATGTCTTTGTCGACGCAGTCGATCGCCATTTTCCGGTACTCGGCCTGGTTGATCTTAGCGCTGCTGGCGACTGTGCGCTGGCCATCACGCGCTGCAAGATTCGTCCGCACACCGGCCAAATTCCAATCATTGCCTTTGGCAGCCACGTCGACATCGCCACGCTGCGTGCAGCGCGCCAGGCTGGCGCCGATCACGTCTGGGCGCGCAGCAAGCTGATGGGCGAACTGCAGCACGTCGTCATGCGTTACCTGCATCCGGCGGTCGATCATCCTGAAGGCTGGGAGGCGCCGCTGAGCAACATGGCGCGCCACGGGATCGAAGTGTTCAACCAGGGCGAGTATTTCGAGCAGCATGAACTATTAGAGCAGGCATGGCTGGCAGAGGAGCGGCCGGTGCGAGAGATGTACCAGGGCATCCTGCAGATTGGCGTGGCCTTTCTGCAGATCGAGCGCAACAACTGGGGCGGCGCTGTGAAAATGTTTCGGCGTGGCTTGCCTCGACTGCGCACACTGCCGCCCGTCTGCCA
>CAIRNL010000402.1 GCA_903879975.1 uncultured Chloroflexota bacterium
GGCCATGCCGTCCCGATTTCTGTCTAGCGGTAACGCGCTGTCAAGAGCCGGCCTATGACAATTCAACTGACCGAAGAACAGGTGTTGGATGCGATTCGCCACGGTGAAATGAGCGAGAAGGGGCTGTTGCCCTACAGCTCGAACCATAGCTTTCTGGTTGTCGTCGAGCATGGCGATCTGGCGCTTCCCGCGGTCTACAAGCCGCAGCGAGGCGAAACACCCTTGTGGGATTTCGAATGGGGTACGCTCTGCCAGCGTGAGACAGCCGCCTACGAGGTGAGCCGGGCGCTTGATTGGGGATTGGTGCCGCCGACGGTGCTGCGCGAGGGCACCCGCGGGATTGGCAGCGTACAATTCTTTGTCGACCACGATCAGGAGGCCCATTTCTTCACAGCTATCGAGGATGCACGTTTTACCGACACCTTTCGCCGTCTTGTCCTCTTCGACTTCGTTATCAACAATGCCGACCGCAAGAGCGGTCACTGTCTGATCGGCAGCGATGGTCGCACTTGGGCCATCGACCACGGCATCTGTTTTCACACCGAGTATAAGCTGCGCACTGTTATCTGGGAGTTCAGTTGCGAGCCGATCGGCGAAGTCCTGTTGACAGACCTGGACCGGCTGCGCGAGGATCTGCGCAACAGCAGGAGCGTTGCCATGCGTCGGCTGGACCCACTCATCACCGATCTGGAACTGGCTGCGATGTGCCGCCGCATCGACCTGCTCCTCCGAACCCGTGCCTATCCGTCGCCACTCGCCCACCGACGTAACTACCCCTGGCCGCCTATCTGACACGGGCGCGTGGATGGAATCGACTGGAGGGCAACCTGCTGATCAATACGCTCATTCTCGATCTGGAGGTTTCGTGAAAGCAGTTGTAATGGCCGGCGGTGAAGGATCCCGATTGCGCCCGCTGACGATCGGCCGCCCCAAACCTATGGTGCCAGTCGTCAACAAAGCCGTCATCGGCCACATATTTGACCTGCTGAAAGCACACGGAATCACCGAAGTCGTGGTCACCCTCCGTTACATGGCGTCAGCGATCCAGGATTTTTTCGACGATGGCAGCAGCATCGGCATGAAGATCACCTATACGGTGGAAGAGGCGCCGCTGGGAACGGCTGGCAGTGTCAAAAATGCGGCACAGCATCTCGACGACACATTCATTGTCATCAGTGGCGACGCCCTCACCGATTTCAATCTCGGGGAGATCATTCGCGTTCACAAGGAACGCAAGGCGATGGCCAGCATCACGCTGACGCGCGTGCCCGACCCGCTAGAATTTGGTGTCATCATGGCGGGGGAAGACGGCCGTGTGACACAGTTCCTCGAGAAGCCATCGTGGGGCGAGATCATTTCTGACACGGTCAATACCGGCCTTTACGTGCTGGAGCCTGCTGTGCTGAACTTGATCCCGGATAACGTGCCGTACGATTTTTCCAGCGAGCTTTTCCCGCGCATGCTCGCCGAGCACATGGACCTCTACGGCTATGTTGCCGATGGCTACTGGTGCGATGTCGGCAATATCAGCGAATACATGCGCGCCAATTCCGACGTTCTCTACGGGCGGCTGCGCCTGGCCGAACCCATCGGCACGCATCTGGGCGGCGGCATCTGGGTGGGTGAGAACGTGGAGATTGCGCCCAGCGCGCAGCTATTTGGCCCGATCTATCTGGGCAACGAAGTCAAAATCAAGGAGGATGTACGCATTTACGGGCCGGCGGTCATCCGCGACTATACGGTGGTAGATAACTACAATCGTATCGAGCGCAGCCTCATCTGGCGCAACAACTATCTGGGCGAGTCGTGCGAACTGCGCGGCGTGATTATCACGCGGCAGTGCAGTGTCAAGGCGCAGGTGATCGCCTACGAAGGCGTCGTCATCGGCGACAACTGCGTCATTGGCGAGGGCGCCGTGCTGCATGCCAACGTCAAGCTCTGGCCGCACAAGGAGATCGAAGCCGGCGCCATGATCAAGGACAGCGTCATCTGGGGGAA
>CAIRNL010000403.1 GCA_903879975.1 uncultured Chloroflexota bacterium
AGTGCAGACCAGTATAGTCGAAAATGACCTGGATAGCATGTTCCGGGTGATTGCTCAGCAGGCGATAAGCAGCAGGCGCATCGGTGACGGGCAGCGTGTGGGTGATCACGCGTTCGGCCGGCAGTGTGCGCAACAGATTCCACGCAACATTGAGCCGGCGTGCCTTGTCCCAGCGACCGAGCCAGCGTGGGTCGAGCGTGCTGACCTGGCTGCTGAGCAGGCGGATGCGGCTGCGGTGGAATGCGCCGCCCAAGTCGAGGGGTGCCTGCTTGGCGCCATACCAGGAGCCAATGACGATGCGTCCGGCAAAGGCGGTCAGCGCCAACGCGTGGTTGAGCGCAGTTGGCGAGCCACTGACCTCGTAGACGAGGTCGCACGATGCAGCGCACGATGCATCGTGCGCTGCATCCGGTGTCGTCGCGCGGTGTGCGCCCAAGTCCAGGGCCAGGGCGCGGCGCTGCGGCAGCGGATCGACTGCCACGAGATCTGCCACCGGAAAGCGTGCCAGCACAGCTGTGGTCAGCAGGCCGACGACGCCGAGGCCAACGACTGCGACTCGTTCGCCGATGACAGGGCGGCCATCCATGACAAAGTTGACCGCCGTCTCCATGTTGGGGAGCAGTGCAGCACAGCGCAGGTCGAGACCTGCCGGTACAGGGATCAACTGGCTCACCGGGATTGTGAAATGGCTGGTATGCGGATGAAAGACAAAGACTGCTCGGCCGATCCAGCCTGCATCTGCCGGGGCGCCGACAGCTACCACACGGCCCACCGCTGCATAGCCGTAGCGCAGTGGGAACGCAACCGTGCCGTCCAGCGCCTGGATGGTGCTGTCCACAGTGGTATCTGGTGGCACCTGGCCGCGCAGAAAGAGCAGTTCGGTGCCGGCACTAATCGCTGACGCTACGGTTTCCACCAGCACTTCGCCTGGCATGGGATCGGGAATTTTCTCGCGCACGACAGCCACGTCTCCGGGACCGACAAAGAGGACACTTACGCGATCCATGTTGGCTCCCCCCAGATGATCAGATCGTCGCCGGCCTGTGTGTAGCTGACATCCAGCAGGCGCGCTACGCCGGTGCGCGTGGCTTCCCCGGGTTGGAGGGCGGAGAGACCGCCCACAAAACTGGGCGCTATCGTGACCACCGCGTAGTTGACGTGCCGTGCCGCCACGAAGTGAGTCAGCACGGCTGCGCCGCCTTCTACCATCACGCTGTGCAGGTCGTGTGCGGCCAACGCTGTATGGATTGCAGCAAGGTCGACCTGGCCGCGCTCATCGGCTGGCAGCACGACGACTTCCGCGCCGCGTGCAGTCAACACGGCCTGGGCAGTGGAGTTGGCACGTGCTGTCGTCAGAATGAGCGGAGAACACGGGTGTTCGAAGATGCGCGCGGTGGGCGGTGTGCGCAGTGTGCTGTCCAGCACGACGGGTCGTGGGTCGCTGCCCGCCACGCGGCGCACGGTCAGGCGTGGATCGTCTGCCAACAGCGTGCCCACGCCGATGAGGATGGCGTTGTGCGCGCTGCGCAAGGCATGCGTCAGGGTCATGGAGACGTTGCCGCTGAGCAGGAGGGGTCGCCCGCGCTGTGCTGTAATGCTGCCGTCCAGACTCTGGGCATAGGCAAGCGTCACGTAGGGTGTGCTACGCTGTGCGCG
>CAIRNL010000404.1 GCA_903879975.1 uncultured Chloroflexota bacterium
CCAGGAACTGATGGATGAGTTGGCCGGCCTTGCCAACCGCCTGACGACACTGGGCAAGAGTTGGTGGAACAGTGACGAGCGCAAGCATATCGAGCAGGACCTGCGCTCTGGCATTGAGTCATTGGGCGCTTCGCTGGAGAGCAGTTTTCAGAAGATCGCATCGTCGCATGAAGCCAAGGACATCCAGACCAAAGCCAGCGAAGTAGGGGAGAAGGTGACCAACAGCAAATTGGCCACCGACCTGACCACAGCGTTGAAGTCGGGTATCCAGTCACTCGGCGACCAGTTGGACAAGGTTGCCAAGGATCTGGAGGCCAAGAGCGCGGCGAAGAGTGCAGCCGATGAGGCGCCGAAAAGTGGTGCCCATGAAACGGCGAAGAGTGACGCGCCAGCCGACGCCGAGTCGAAGAATATTCCCATCGACAAGGCATAGCCAGCCCATAGAAACCAGGATTCTGCAAGTTCGCCCTCTCGGCAGCAGTGGTACCCGAAAATCCTGGTTTCTCAATCCCCTCACACGCTAGAAAAACAGCTTCGCCAGCGCCAGCGCCCCCTGCTTCCAGGGCACGCGATGCGACACGCCCGACTGTCCCTCGAACTCGCTCAGGTGGTCGATGTACCACTGGTAGTTGCGGACGAGCGCCTGCTGGTTGGAGTATTGGGGTCTGTACCCCAATACTTTTTCGGCCTTCTCGATCGACACGAACGAATCCTCGGTCACCGTCTCATAGACCCACCGATAGAGCGGAGACAGGTTGATCTTCTCCAGTGCTCGCAAGGTCATGATGGCCGGCCCTGCCGGAATCGGCACGATCTTCTTGCCAAAGCCGGCATAGTCGAGCACGGCCTGATAATCCTCCTTGATCGTCGTGAATTCCTTGGCGCCGATGTTGAAGACATCGTTCACGCGCTCGCAGGGGAGCGTAGCGGTCAGATAGATGGCGGCGCACAGGTCTTCGACGTCGAGTAACTGGTAGCGATTGTTGCCGGAGCCGAGCACTGGGAAATTCTTGCCGTCCTTGGCCCAGTCGTAGAAGAGCGCAAAGACACCCAGCCGCTCTGGGCCAACGAAGGATTTGGGCCGGATGACGGGGATACACATGCCCTTGTCGCGGTATTCCCGGCAGATTTGTTCGACGAGAACTTTGGCTTCGCCGTAAGGGCCGACCCCCTGCAGCGCATCCGTCTCGTAGAGCGGGTGATGGTCCGGGATGCCGTAAACCGCTGTGGAGGAGACATGGATGCAGCGCTCGACGGCGTGCTCGAACGCCGACTGCAGCACGTTGCGGCTGCCGTCGATGTCTGTCGTATAGATGTCCTCAGGCGAGTAGAGTGGCAGAGCCGCTGCTGTGTGGATGACAATGTCCACCCCTGCCATGGCATGATCGACAGCGCCCTTGTCGCGAATGTCGCCCTTGATTTCGGTGATCTGACTGCGTTCGGGATAGGTGAAGTCGGCGATGTCGAGCGTGACGATCTTGTGACCGCGTGCCATGAGATAGCGTACCAGATTGATCCCAAGAAAGCCAGCGCCGCCCGTGATCAGAATGGTCTGGGTCGCCGACCGCTGATCGGCGGATGTCTGGACGCCTTCAGCGTCTCTGATCGCAGAGTCAATTGTCATAGCTCTCTGTGCTCCTTGGATGGTCGTTCATGCGTGCCTGCCACTGGGCGAGCAACTGTTTTGTCGAATCAAACGCCAACTCCACCGGCAGGTCATCAGGGCCAAACCAGGCCGCCGCCTCAGCATCGTCGTTCTCGACAAGGACGATGTGCTCCCCCTGCGGACGGGCGCCAAAGGCCAGCACAATTCCCAGACTGCTGCCGCCACGGTTGACCATCGGGAAGATCTCCAGCAGATCCCCGATTGCGACATCCAACCCTGTCTCCTCGCGTACCTCACGGTGCAGCGCAGTGACCGGCAGTTCGCCGACATCCATGTAGCCGCCTGGCAGCGCCCACAGGCCGCGCGCCGGCTCTACGCCGCGGCGGATGAGGAGAACACGACCGCTCTCTTCGATCAGCGCGACGACTGCAACCTTCGGATCTGGGAAATAGATGAAATCACATGCCGCACACGCGCGGCGCATTTTGCCTTCAAAGGGGCGATCTTCCAGCGTATGCCCGCATAGCGGACAGAAGTGGTATCGTTGTTGACTCATAGTCTCATATGCCTTCGCACAATCC
>CAIRNL010000405.1 GCA_903879975.1 uncultured Chloroflexota bacterium
GAAGGGGCTGGGCGCGTCGAGGCCGTCGGTTCGGGCGTCACCGGCCTGCGCCTCGGCGACAGCGTGAGCTTGAACTGGGCACCGGCCTGTGGCGATTGCTTTTACTGTCTGCACGATTCTCCCTGTCTCTGCGAAACTTACCTGGAGCCCATCTGGGCTGGGACGCTGCTGGACGGCACGCCGCGCTACACGCTGAACAGGCAGCCGGTCTATCACTACTGCGGGCTGGGATGTTTCAGCGACTATGTGGTCGTGCCAGCGCAGTGCTGCGTACGGCTTGACCCGCGCGTGCCTGCGGCAGTTGCTGCGCTCATCGGCTGCGCAGTCATGACGGGCGTCGGGGCGGTGCTGAACACAGCGCAGATTCGGCCGGGCAGCAGTGTCGCCGTCTTTGGCGCGGGCGGCGTGGGCATGAGCGCAGTGCTCGGCGCAAAACTGGCCGGCGCTGCACGCATCATCGTCGTGGACAAAGCGGAGACCAAGGCACAGGCGGCGTTGAGCCTGGGCGCGACTGACTTCGTGACGGCCGGCGCAGGCGCCGTCGACGCGATCCGGGCGCTGACCGGCGGACGCGGCGCCGACACCACGATCGAGGCGGTGGGTCTGCCGGGGGTGCAGGAGGCGTGCCTCGCAGCGGCGCGTCCCGGCGGCACAATCGTGCTGGCGGGCCTGTCGCCGATGGGCAGCAGCACTAATCTACCCGGCGCGCTCATCACGCGGCAGGAAAAGACGGTCAAGGGCAGCTACTATGGCGGCGCTCATCCGGCGCGCGACTTTCCCTTCCTGGCATCGCTCTATCTGAACGGGCAGTTGCAACTGGAGCGGCTGATCACGCGCACGTACCGGCTGGACGAGATCAACGAGGCCTACGCGGAGATGTTGAGCGGCAGGGTGGTGCGCAGCGTCATCGTATTTGCCGAGTGAGGAGACCGACTTCCAGGTGCATCACGCTGGCTGATGGCGGGCACGCGCTCCGGTAGACAGCAGCAAAGTGTGCAGCCAGCATCTTACTTATCCACCTCTTCCACCTGACCTTGCAGTTTGGCCGCAGCCTTCTCCGCCCATGCCCGTTTCACGTAGCGTTTGGCCGACTTCTTGAATGGAGTCCATACCAGGAAGTCATCTGCCTTGCCATGCTCCAGCGGACTGCCGGTATAGTAGCGAGCATCCTTGACAACGACATAGGGCATTGGAGCCGATCTCCTAGCTGGATCGGGATGGACAAACGATCGCAGGCGCAACAGTGCCAATATAACACATCCGCTGCCTGCACAGAACTGACGTAGCAACTTCGTCGCCGGCCCGGCGGAGCAGCGGACAAGAGGACCCAAGCGGTGCGTGCACCGTATCCAGGGAGGGTGGTCAGAGGCGTTTCCGGCCCCGCCTCTGAAATCGATGCCTATTCCGGCAGAATGAAATCCACCGACTGCCGGCGCTGACAGTACAAGTTCGGCGCTGCCTGTGGCCGCGCGATGAATGCGGCGAGCATCTGCTGCCCGCAGCCATCGGCTGCGACCAACAGGTTGTGCCCTGCCCCCTGGAACAGGCGCAGATGTGCACCGTCCAGGCTGGCTGCGGCCCGCCGCGCCCAACGCGGTGGTGTGATGGGATCGTGCGTACCGCCCATGACCAGTGCCGGCAGCATGCCCAACTCGGTGATGCGATCGCCAGCCGCCGCCGCCGGCACCATCCACGACGGGCAGAGCGCCAACAGTTCCACGGCAGCAGCAGTGAGCGCAGCAGAAAGGGCGGGAGGCAGTCGCTGTGCTGTACGGCCGACATCGTCGACCGTGAAACGCCCCGCGTCTTCACTGCACGCAACGGAGAAGCGGGTGCCGGTAGAGAGATCGGCAGGCTCGGGCAGCGCGTTCGTGGCCATCAAGAGGGGCTGGAAGTTTTCGACGGTCAGGTTATCGAGGAACGCGATCAGTTCGGCGCGGGTGGCAATCCCCAACTGCTCTTGCAGCCTGTCCAGGGTGGCCGCCTCCGTCCCCTGCGGATCGTCAGGGCTCTCGAAGAAGTCACGCCAGCTCTGCGGCGTTGGAGCAGCCGTGTCAACGGCTGTGGCCATCTCTGTCGCCTCCGGCGCTGTCGTCGCCGGCGCAGCGTCATTCGCAATTAGCGGCGCTGCGATCGTGTCACTGCCGGCTGGACCCAAGGGCAGCGAGCCAGCCGGCAGCAGGCAGCCCCCCACAACCGGCGCAAGGCGGCAGGCTGTGCCGAAGTCCCCATCGTAGAGTGCCGTCACCAGTGCCGGCACGGCGCTGCCACCGCCGGCCAGGAGACGGAGGATCTGCGCCAAAATGGCGTTGCCGTCGCCATAGCCGATGCTCGCAGGCACGGGGTTCAGGTTATACCACTCCACCAGCCGACTCAGGCGCTGCTCCAGCTCCGGGTAGGCAGCCACACACGCCTCGTCGGCGGCACAGTCGGCAAAAACCTTGCGCAGTGCATCATACTGGTTGCGTGCCGCCTCCAGAGCCGCATTGCCGTCGACCGGACGCGGGCTTTCCAGCACGAGGCTGCGCACGCGCGCAGGCTCCCGATCGGCCACGAGGCGCGCCAGCATGGCGCCGAAATCGTTGCCCACCAGGTTCACCTGTTCGATCTGAAGGACGCGCAGCAGATCGACGACGTCGGCTACCATCTGATCGACAGTATAACTGGAAGGGTCCAACCCTTCCTGGAGCAGGCGGCTGTAGCAGTTGGCCAGGGATTGGGCGGCGGCCTGCGGGTCGCTGCCAGCTACCCACTCCGGGCAGGCCAGCACTGGCTCGGACAGCCCCACCCCACGCAGATGCACGACGACGACATCGCGCGTCTGGCGGATCGGCGCATTGGCGAACCAACGCTGCACCTGCAGCGGGCTCTCACCGGGCGCTCCGGCCAGAACGAGCAGTGGGTCCGGCTCCGCATCTTGCAGGCTCGCCATCGTGACGACCAGGAGCCGGATCGAACGGCTGTCGGAGCGCATGCGATTTTCCGGCACGGTCAGAAAGCCACAGCGCACCGTCGCATCGACCTGCACATCGGCCGGGCAGGGGGTCTCTGCAAAGGTCGGCTAATAGTCGACGACGACGGCTGGCGGCGGTGGAGCGGGGAGCGTCGTCGGCACAGTGCTTTCCGGCACCCCGCCCGCGCCAGGCGTCGTCTCTGTCAGCGGCGCGCCGGGCGCGATTCCTGTGGCTGGATCGGCTGCGGGTGGCAGCGCGCCGGGCGCAGCTTCCGTGGCCACATCAGTCGGCGGCGTGCCCGCCTCGACGCCCGTGGGGGCAACAGCGTTGGCCAGCCCTTCGAGCCGATAGAATGGCACGCCCACCAGTTCGGCGGACCGGTCATCGCTGCTCGTCATCGTACGCACTATGCCGTTCTCGGCCACCAGCGTGATCAGGATCGGCGTGGCATAGGCGCTGCCGTCGACTTCGGTGAGCGTCACTGCCGGTTGCCCTGCGACATCCTGCCAGGCGCCGTAGGCCAGCGACGCAACACTGCCGTCCAGTGCATCACGTTTCAGCGTGGCGCGGAAGTCGGCAAAGAGCGTGAGCGTCACATCCTGCCAGCCCGCGCCGCCCGGCAGCACCGCCTTGTAGGTGCCACTCGCTCCGCCGGATGCAAGTGCAGCGACAGCAAGCTCTGTGCTGAAGGGGAGTGCGTTGCGTTCGGCAACGATCTGCGCAAAGGGGGTGAAACGGCGCCCGCGCTCGCCCAACGTGCTGTCGCCGGCTGTAGTGAACAACTCCCCTTGCGGCGTCGCACTCAGATTCACGGTCAGTGGCTGAGCCAGTGGGCCAGCCGCATCATTGACGAGGGTGAGCGTCACATTCGCGCCAGCCGTTGCCCAGTTCCCCGTGCGCACGGCCACGGCTGTCCCGTCGAGCACGTCGTCCGCTAACAGCGCGCTGCCGTCAGCATTCAGGTAGAGCGTGCTGTCCAGACTGCGCCCATCCCCGCCAACGGACCAGCCCTTGTAGACACCCGCAACGCTGGCCGCGTTTTCCTGGGCCAGGCTTGACGGTGCGCTGGCCAGGCCGGCAAATAGCATGACGACAACAGCGAACAAGAAGAGACGCAATGTGGATGTGTTCATAGCGCTATCTTCGCAGAAAAGTGGCAAAACGTAAAGGGGACGGGGTGGGTTGGGATGCAGTTTCAGGACGTACACCGCTGTATGATACACTACGCTCCGCCATGAGCTCGTCCACATCTCTCCCGCCCTCCCCATCCCTGCCTGTCCCAGAGTTGGCAGCCAGCCTGCGCGACGTCACCAACTCCTACAAGTTTTACTGGCTGCTGGCGATCCTGGAGCATCTGCAGGAAGGGGGTGCGGCAGCAGTGGCTGTCGACGACCTCCTCGCGCGCATGGTGGCGGCGGTGTGGTATCCGAGCAATTACTTTCGCCTGTCGTTTGGGAAGCAAGACCAGCTGGGGCAGGCTGCATTGGCATTGCGGGACGCAGCACAGACGGCCGCAAATGCACCCAAGGCACAGGTGATCGAGGCGGTGCAGGTGCACATGGCCGGCGGCTCAGCGGTGGGGCACATGATCCGCCGGCTGGACAAGTATGTGGTCTATCGCTTTCTGCGCCCTTTCTTTGCCGCACAGCTGCGCAGCATATCGGACTGGGAGGTGAATCGGCGCATCGTCCAGCTGGCCGCACAGTCGTTTGAACAGGCCACTGCGCCTTGTCTCTATCGCTTTGTAGAGGGCGAGCGCGGCATCGAGCTGCACCCGCGCTGGGTAGACTATCTGCACGCCAACCTTGCCATCGTCACAGGCTTCTGTCTATGGCATCTGGTTGCCTATCTGCAGCGCAACAACCCCAACGTGCCGAATATCGCCGGCAAGCTGGCCGAGCCGAACCAACGCGACCTCGGCACAGCGCGGCGTTTCTGGCGCGCAGCGATTGCCGGGCAGGGACCACTGCGCTGCGTCTATTCGGGCGAGGTACTTGACAACGTGCCGTCGCTCGATCACTTTCTGCCCTGGAGTTTTGTTGCCCACGACCTGCTGTGGAACATCACCCCGACGATACGCAGCGTCAACTCGGCCAAGCGCGACCAGTTGCCCGACTTCGCCACCTACTTCGCTCCCTTTGCCGTGCAACAATACCAGGCCGTGCAGGCGGTGGCGCAGCAGGTGCGGGGCGCAGCACTCCTGGAAGACTACATCTTGCTGCTGAAGACGCCCTCGGTCACTGCCCTGCGCGACCTGGCGTTCGACGACTTTCGCCGCGTGCTGCAGGAAACGCTGGCACCGCAGGTGCAGATCGCGCACAGCATGGGCTTTGCGGGCGGGTGGAGTTACGCGCGCAGCTGAGTCGCCCTGGGCCTGCAACCCGCCAGCCGCCGCAGGATCGATGCCCGAAAATCCTGGTTCCTACATCCCATCCCTTTCGATGGACACCCGCAGACATCCACTGCACGGATGGATCGCTCCCGATCCGGCAGCGGTATATTCCGCAACCCCAGCCCCCTGCTTCATCTGCTGTGGTTCGTCCCATTTTTCGTCGCACACCGAATTTGAAAAAATGCTCTGGCTATGCTAAGCTGCTATCTGAACTCATTACTGCTCCCAAAGTGAACAACCCACCAGTGACTCGTCAGCAGTAATAGCAACGTATTATCTGTCAGGAGCGGCTGCTTCGACTCAGTCATCAGACCGCCCCTGCCAAATTCGGGCCATACAACAGAATATTGCTCCTTCCTGATTGACCACTTCATGTTCCGGGAGCAACCGTAAAGCGACCGGAGGGTCGAAATGAACGATCAGGAAGAAAGCCATTCGGGCCTGTTTTTTTTGATGCTGCTCCTCGGCATCGTTGGGATGATTGGGCTATTCATGGTGGCGGCTGGCGCGGGGATGGCCAGCGGTTTGTAGACAAGAGCATCACTGTGAAGCCCACATTTCGCGCCTTGAGAATCGAATCGAGAGAGATGTAGCGGGTCAGCGTTGCGGCGAATGAGTTTGTCGAATGGCTGATGCGCCCGGAGTTGAGCTGAGTTTCGGTCCCGAAGGGGCAGTAGTGCGGTCTCGAAAGGGCAGTAGTGCGCCCCGGTACGTTACCGTTCTGGACGGTGGCGCACTGGTGCCATCCGGCTGGACCGGCTCA
>CAIRNL010000406.1 GCA_903879975.1 uncultured Chloroflexota bacterium
CGGCGCTGGAAGTGGAAGTGGCCGCTGGAACCGGAATGTGGCTGGGGTCCAGGCCCGATCGCGACGATCATCACCAGCCGCGTCTGCCCGTGGCAGTGTGTCTTCTGCAACGAGAACTCCTACATTCCCAATATGGGACGCAAGCCCGTTGATCAGGTCATCGACGAGCTCAATTATCTGGACCGCAAATACGGCGTCGGCTCGGTGGTGATCCATGACTCCATGTTCTTCCAGAACCCGAAATGGCTGCGCGAGTGGATCGAGAAGTACCCACGTAAGACCCGACGTTGGACCTACTGGGCAGCAGGCCGCGCCGACACGGTGCGCCAGTGGCCGGATCTCTTTGAGGCGCTGGTGAAGGAGACCAACTGGCGCACGATCTCCATCGGCTTCGAGTCGGGCAGCGATCGCATTCTGCAACTGCTCAACAAGGAGTGCACCGAGGAAGACAACTACTTCGCCATCGATCTGGTCAACCGCATCGGCGACGAGCTAGAAGCCAAGGGCGAACAGCCGCCCAAGTTCTGGTCGAACATCATGCTGGGCATTCCGGGCGAGACACCGGAAGATGCCTTCAAGACCATGCGCATGTTGAAACGTATGAAGCGTGTCTTCCCCTCCATCTCCTACTACGCGCCCTATCCTGGCTCAGCACTGGGCTTCCAGCTGATTGCCGAGGGCAAGAGCATGATGTCCAACGACAACTATCACCGCTATCCGGACGACGAAAAGGTGAAGGGTGTCAACTACCAGTTTTACCGCGAACTGCTGGCAGGTAAGTATGACGATGAGATCAACCGCGGCCTAGACCGGAGCGATCGCGGCGCTGAGGTCTACCAGGGCACGTTGGTGAAGGCCTGATCGATGAGCAGTTTTTCCAACCCACACTTCATGTACCTGTTCGACCTGAAGAACGGCAAGAAGAAACTGGCCTATGGCCAGTCGCCCGAAGATGCACTCAGCATCCTGAGCATCCGGCTCACGCAGGAAGAGATGAACCAGGTTCTGACGGAACGGTTCATCCGCATCAACCAGCGTGAGCTGCAGCAGTACGTCGGCGACTTGGGCTGAGCCGGCCTGACGTGGGGAGTGAAACATGCGCCTCACCGACGAGGAGCAGCAAATATTGGCCGCGCTCCAGACAGGCCAGCACCTGAAGGTACACCGCACTCCTGACGGGAACAAGCGCTACTGCCTGCACCGTGTCGACGGCTCGGTGGTCTGTGACGTGAGTCCGGACGCCGCTGGTAAGCTGGAACGAAGTGGACTGATCGAGAGCAACATGAAATTCCCAGCAGCTACTTTTTTGCTCACCGAGAAAGGTAACAGCATGGCTGCCCGCATCACCGGCAGCCGGCAGCTGCCCACCGGCGCGCGTGGCACCTGCTGAGTACGGCAAATAATTATCATAAATTTCATAATAATTGACACGGCGCACCGGGCATGGTATAACCGGTAGCAGAGAAATTGAGCCGTGAGGGTGCGCAAGCACTGCAAGGAACAAGTGGTATCGTGCACGCGGTTCGCAAGCACATTCTGGAGATTCTGAAAGAGACAGGGGGCGCCACGGTGGCCGAGCTGGCCGATCGACTGGAGATGGCACCAGTCTCCGTGCGCCACCACCTCGATATTTTACAGGGCGACAATCTCATCCGCATCGGCCGGATCGAACGCACGGGCAGTGTGGGACGCCCACAACAGATCTACCAGCTGACCGAAGACGCCGCTGAGTTTTTCCCAAAAAATTTTGCCGTCCTGGCCGCAGGCATGGTGCGCCAGATCAAACAGGTGCTGCCGGCAGATCAGGTCGACGCAATGTTCCATTCTATGGCGGACGAGATGGCTGCAGAAGCGGATATGGCCGGCCTGGAATCACTGCCGCTAGACGAACGGCTCGATCGCATCACTGCATTTCTCAACGAGCGCGGCTACCTGGCGCGCTGGGAACCGTGCGACGATGGTAGCGCGCGCTTCCTGCTCTATAAACACAACTGCCCGTACGCAGGCGTTTCGGGCGAACATCGTGAGCTCTGTCTCATGGACCAGATGCTCATCGACCGGCTCGTCGGGGTGAGTTGCAGCCGCACAACGTCGGTCGCCAACAACGACCGCTGTTGCACCTACGCGATCGGCAGCGGCGAACTGGCACGAGCCCTGCCGCCGCAGGAGATTGCCCTGGCAATCTGACAGGGTCGGCGAAAATTTCCGCATGCTTGCTCAATGACGGCAGCAGCAGTAAGATTTGCATGGACAGGCGACCTCAGCATGAAAGCGTACAAATGCAATAGGTGGACACGCTGTGATCAGCAACGTCAGTCTTTACACAACTGAACATGGTTCAGTAACCATTGCGCCGCTGCCAGAAGGCTTTCCCATCGAACCGACTTTCGACAGCTACGGACGACGCATCAACTACTTGCGCATTAGCCTGACCGATGCCTGTAACCTGCGCTGTGTCTACTGCATGCCGGAAGACATGCATTTTCGCCCGCGCAGCGAATTGATGGCAGATGAGGAACTGCTCTACCTGGTCAAGATTGCTGCCAGCCTGGGCGTCAACAAAATTCGACTGACCGGCGGCGAACCGACGATTCGGCCTGGTATCGTGGACCTGGTACAGGCAATTGCGGCAACCCCCGGCATCCAAGACCTGGCGATGACGACCAACGGCATCCTCCTCGACAAGCTGGCACGACCGCTGGCAGAAGCCGGCCTCAAGCGCGTCAACATCAGTATCGACACACTGGACGCCGACAAGTTTCACCGTATCACGCGCTGGGGATATCTGGATGACGTATGGCGAGGTATCCGTGCCGCCGAGGAAAGTGGCCTGACCCCCATCAAGCTGAATGCAGTCGTGGTGCGCAACTTCAACGACGGACAGGATATGGTCGACCTGGCGCAGTTGACGGTGGAAAATGACTGGGAAGTACGCTTCATTGAGATGATGCCCTTCGGCGAAATCGGCGATTTCCAGCAGACAAACGTCGTCACCTACGCCGAGATGAAGGAACGGATCGAAGCCCACTTTGGCCCGCTCGAAGAGGTAGGGTACGACTACGTCGACCCGAGCCGCCCTTTCCGCATTCAGGGAGCCATGGGAACAGTGGGCTTCATCAGCAGCGTGACCGAGCCTTTCTGCCAGGGATGTGGCCGCGTACGCCTGACAGCGGATGGGAAGCTGCGCCTCTGTCTGCTACGTGACGATGAGGTAGACTTGTTGTCGCCATTGCGGGCAGGTGCATCGTGGGAGGAGTTGCGGGCGCTCATGCGCAACGGCGTGTATCACAAGCCGTGGGGGCACGACCTGGCAGCGGGCCGTTTCGCTGAAAATCGAGCCATGAACCAACTCGGCGGCTGAACCGGATCGACTGGATGTGAGCAACGTGTGGGGAGTTGCGTGCTCTGACCAAGACCGATCCACGCAACACCTAACACACGACACGTTTATCAAAGGATAGGAGCAAAAAAACATGATCACTCTCACTGCGAACGCCGCTGACAAGTTGGGCGGCATCATGGAACAAAAGGGCTTGAAAGAATCGCACGCGTTGCGGGTCTTCGTCAAGGGCGGCGGTTGTGGCGGTATGCAGTACGGCATGACCTTCGACGAACTGCGCGACGGCGACGAGCTGTACGAACAGCACGGGCTGCGCGTCATTATCGACTCGACCAGCCTCTTCTACATCGATGGCGCTAACATCGACTATGTCGACAATCTGATGGGCGGTGGCTTCCACATCGACAACCCGCAGGCCACCAGCTCGTGCGGCTGCGGCAGCAGCTTCCGCACGGCCAAGAGCCACACCGGCGAAGAGATGCCGCAAAGCTGCAGCAACCACTAAGTTGCGCGCAGAGAAGCGTAGCGTACAGACAAGGCATTGCCGGCCTGTATGCTGCGCTTCTTATTCTTTCAGGTCTCTGACATCGCTCTCCTAACGAATACAGAGCGCACAGCCAGCTCACTTGTCTGCCAACGCAGCAGCGAGCCGCACCCAATGATAGGCCATCTCATGGGCACACGCTATTTCTCCCTGGATGAAGCTAGGGCAACGCTGCCTCAGGTCAAGACGCTTATGGAGCAGATTCAGACCGCACGGCGCGAAATTTTGCGTGTGCGACCTGACGCGCTGCCGGCTATCGAAAAGGCGGCAACCAATGGCGGCAACAAGGCCACTGGCGAACTGTCCTTACACGCCCTGCGCTTGGAACAGGGCGTCAAAGCGATTATCGCCCTGGGCGTGACGGTCAAAGACATCGACAGCGGGTTGGTCGATTTCCTCGGCCTGCGCAATGGCCGCGAGGTCTACCTGTGCTGGCGATACGGCGAAGAAGAGCTTACCTTCTGGCATGAGCTGAACACAGGATTTGCAGGTCGCAGGCCGATCGACGAATACGTTCAATAGGATTTTTCATGAATTTGTCCGTAGAAACGACATTGGAACAGCGCATCCAACAGGTGCTGAACGAATATCGACCGACACTTTACATGGATGGCGGCGATGTTGAAGTGCTGCGTGTCGACGAAAAAGGTGTCGCCCATCTCAAGATGCTGGGCGCATGCATCGATTGCCCCATCAGCCTGTTGACGATGAAGCTGGGCATCCAGCGCCTGCTCAAGGAACACTTCCCAACCATCTCCGGTGTGAACGCCATCACCGACGTGAGCCTTGCCGATCTCTACGACCGGAAAGCGCTGCTGGAGAAGTCAATTCATCGCAGCAACAGAGGCTGACAATTTTTATAATATGTTTCATACTAATTTGGTGCTTTCCCCCTCGAATGCTAGAATGCACTTCTGTCTCTTATCGGACAAGCGTCCTTTTTGAAGGAGGAGCAACGTGCGAGTAGCACTCATTAATCCTAGATTTCGGTTGCCGATCGACACGCGTACCACTGCACACCTCGGCTTGGCCTACCTGGCCGCCATGAGCGAGCAGCGTGGCGACACAGTCGTGATTTTTGATGCCGACGTGGAAGACCAGCCAGTCTCTGAGTTCGTGCAGGAGTTCAAGCCGGACCTGGTCGGAATCACAGCCAACACGCCGCAGGTCAAGCAGGCATGGCGCACTGCACGCGCGATCAAAGAAGTGCACGACTGCCTGGTTGTGTTGGGTGGCCCGCACGTGAGCGTTCTGCCGGAAGAGAGTTGCGAGAAGCCTTACGTGGACGTGGTCGTGCGCGGCGAGGGTGAAGAGGCCTGGGTGGACATCTCGAACCGCCTGGAGGTCTATCTCAACGATCAACCTCAGTACAGTACCCAGGCCTTCATGCACCCGGAGAACGAAGTCTTCAAGGATTGCCTGGGTGTTTCCTTCAAGACGAGCGATGGCCGCATCCACAATAATCCAGATCGCGTCCCCATCGCCGATCTCGACAGCTTGCCCTGGCCGGCCTACCATCTCTTCAAGATGGATCGCTACACCAACCTGCAGCCTGCTACCGACCACGTGGACGGCGCGCGTAGCTTCAGCATCCTGACCAGCCGTGGCTGCCCGTATCGCTGCACCTTCTGCAGCCAGAGCATCATGCCCATCAAGTGGCGCAGCCGCAGTCCGGAGAGCGTGCTAGCTGAATGGAAACATCTGGTCGAGGACCTGGGCGCCCAGGAGATTGGCGTGTTGGACGACAGCGCCAATATCCGCGTCAAACGTCTGGAAGAACTGGCCGGCGCGCTGATCGAAAACAAGCTGAACCACGTGCCGTGGATCTTTGTCAACGGCATCCGCGCCAATCTGGCCAGCAAGGAGCTGTTAGGGCTGCTCAAGCATGCCGGCCTCAAGCGCACTGCCTTTGGTGTGGAAAGCGGTGACCCGGATATCCTGCGCTCGATCGATAAAAAAGTCGATCACGATACGATACGTCAGGCCTTCAAGAACGCCAAGGAAATTGGTTTGGAGACCATTGCGTTCATGATCATCGGCCTGCCCGGCGAAACGCGCGAGACCATGCAGCGCACCATCGACTTTGCCATTGAGCTGGACCCAGTCATCGCTAATTTCTCCATGATGACGCCCTACCCTGGCACCAAGGTCTATGAGATCGTCAAACGTCAGGGGCGCTTCCTGATCAACGACTGGGAAGACTATGTCTTCTTCGAGCAAAAGGCACGCTACGAAATGGGCGAGATGACTGCCGAGCTGGTCGAAGAGATGTACCGCAAGGCATACCGCGACTTCTACCTGCGCCCCTCGCCGATCTTGCGCCGTGTCAAGACCAAGGATTTCTGGCTGAACCTGCCACGTAACATGCGCATTGCCGCCAACACCTTTGTGCCCAAAAAAGAGAAGGATGGCTTGCGCAAAGCAGTCGAGGCGGAAGGGGCAATTTAACATGCGCGTCATTCTTGCAAGTCCTGAGGCCAAAGTGTGGAGTGTGCGCAAACATATCCCCCTGGGGCTGGGCTACCTGGCCGCCGTCTTGCGTGAGGGCGGCCACGATGTCATGATCTACGACGCCTCGATCGAGGACGTCGGCGTCGATTTTTACCTGGACAAGGCGGATGCCGAAGGCCGTCCCTACAACATGATCGGCATCACAGCCACCACACCGCTCATGCCTGACGCGTGGACGATGGCGCAGCTTGCCAAACAGCGCGGGCTGATCACGGTCATGGGTGGCCCGCACCTGACGATCATGCCGCTCGAATCCTTGCAGGCACCGCACGATGCCTATGTCGACTATGTCTTCAAGGGCGAGGCCGAATATAGCTTCCTGGAACTGATCAACACGCTGGAAGCCGGCCGCGAGCCGGGCATCATCCCAGGCATTCACTTCAAACGCAACGGCGAGATCACCGTCAGCCCCGAAAGCCCGATGATCCCAGACCTCGATGCTCTGCCCTTCCCAGCGCACGACCTGTTCAAGATTGACCGCTATACCAACCTGCAGCCGCTCACGGACGGGCTGGACCGGCACGCGCGTAGTTTCACGATTCTGACCAGTCGCGGCTGCCCGTACAAGTGCACCTTTTGCTCCAAGCCGGTCACCGGCGACACGTGGCGGGCGCGCTCAGTGGAGAGCGTCGTGCAGGAGTGGAAATGGCTGGTGCATGGCCTGGGCGCCACCGAAATTGGCGTCACAGACGATATCTGGAATCTCAAACTTCCACGCGCCAAGGATCTCTGCCGCCGGCTGATCGAGGAGGGGCTGAACACTGTCCCGTGGGTCACAGTGCATGGTATGAAGGTCAATCATACGGACCTGGAGCTCTTCCAGCTCATGAAGGCAGCGGGATGCAAGCGTGTCGGTTTCGGCGTCGAAAATGGCGACGAGACCATGCTGCGCAACGTGATCCGCAAGGGGCAGACGCTCGACCAGGTACGCGACGCCTTCGCCAATGCCAAGGCTGCCGGCCTGCAGACGATGGGCTTCTTCATCTTTGGCATGCCCGGCGACAACGAAGAGACCATGGAAAAGACCATCCAGCTAGCACTGGAGCTGGACCCCAAACTGGCCAACTTCATGCTGGCCGCGCCCTTCCCCGGCACCGCCATGTATGACATGATCGAGGAGGGCGGCCAAGTCTTTGCCGACAACTGGGGCGATTTTGCTATCCACGACCAGAAGGCGCGCTTCACAATGCACGAGAACTACGACCCCGATCTCGTCGTCAAGAAGTGGCGCGAGGCCTACCGGCGCTTCTATCTCTACCGGCCCGAACGCGTGCTGGAAAAGATGATGTTCAAGGAGAACTGGACAAACCTGCCCGGCACCTTTGCGCAGATCAAGCGCTTCTTTATCGGCGCAAAGGATCAGGAGGCGCCGGCGGAGAAGGTTGCGGCCGCGGCAGATTGAAACTGGCGCCGAATCGTTTCACCACTCAACACGCTTGGGCGAGGACCACATGGTCCTCGCCTATCGGCTACAAGGCATGGAGTTTGAGTGAGACGAGCACAAGGCGAAAACGAATACAGAGAAGCACGGCGTCACATTTGAAGAAGCAGTCGAAGTGTTCTTTGATCCCTTCTATCAAACGGGAGATGCCACGGGTGAAGCTGATGAGGTGCGCAACTTCATATTGGGCTACACGTCAATGTCAAGGTTACTGCTTGTGGTGCATACAGAGCGTAGTCCTCGCATCAGGGTGATTTCGGCGCGACCCGCAACACGCGCTGAACGGAGGCTCTATGAAGACATCTAGCAGAGAACCAAAACTACGGCTTCGCGAGCGACCGGTGCAGTCAGTGAACGTACTCATTCCGGAAGATGTTTTGGATTCTCTCGGACAAGTAGCGAATGCACGTGACATGTCGGTGGACGCACTCATGCGCTACTATATTGGGCAAGGATTACGCCAGGACCTCGCTCGCCTGTTTGCGGACAAGATGTTTGACACCACGGCTGCCGTGCTTGCAAAACATCTTCATTCCCAAGAAGAGGTCTCATTGATCCTGGATGAGATCCGCGAAGCTGCGGGCGCACGTTAGGCGCGACCGGTTAGACTGAGCCGCCAGAAGACCCGCCTGTAACTTGTGGCAGGTTTCCTTTCTAGATGAGCCTTCCACACGACCTCTACGCTACGATATTGGGCGCTCTGGACGCCAGCGGCATCCCCTACACAATCCACGAACACGCGCCTTCCGTCACCATCCAAGATGCCGACGACAACCTTTGGTTTCCGGTGTTGAAACAGGACTAATATGCTCGGACTGATACCCAAACTGCCCCTTTACTGGGCATTTCGCACTTTCGGCTGGCCGGCGGTCAAGCCATTTTCCGTCGTGATCAGCGTCTCGTTTCGCTGCAATTCCAAGTGCCGTACCTGTGACGTCTGGCGCAAGCCCAACGACGACCTGACGCTCGAAGAGTGGGACAAGGTCTTCGCCAACCTGGGCACAGCGCCCTTCTACATGACCTTCACCGGCGGCGAACCCTTCTTGCGCCCCGACCTGGACGACCTGGTCCTCAGCGCGTACAGGCACTGCAAGCCGGAGGTCATCACCATCCCGACCAACGGCATGTTGACCGAGCGCGTCGTCGAGAAGGTGGCGCGCATGTGCCGCAAATGCCCGACAAGCAGCATTGGCATCAACCTGAGCCTGGACGGTATCGGCGACGAACACGACGATATCCGCGGCGTCGAGGGCAACTGGAAGCTCTCCATGCAGACGTGGGAGCAGCTCAAGGCATTACAGCAAGAGCACGAGAACCTGGTACTCACCGTTCACACCGTGATCAGCCGCTTCAACGCACACCGCTTCCGCGCGATCCAGGAAGGGCTGAAATTCCTGGAGCCAGACTCCTACATCACTGAGGTGGCAGAGGAGCGCGTCGAACTGGACACGGTCGGCTGGGGCATCACCCCGCGGCCAGACGACTACGATGCAATCGCCGATTTCCTGAGCCAGCAGGCTAGACAGGCGCCGGCCAAGGGCATTGCCCGCTTCACGCAGGCCTTCCGTGCCCAGTACTACCAGCTTGCCAAACGCGTCCTCCACGAGCGCGACCAGGTGATCCCGTGCTACGCCGGCTGGGCCAGCGCACACATCGCGCCCAACGGTGACCTGTGGAGCTGCTGCATCCGCGCCGAACAGGTTGGCAACCTGCGTCAGACCGGCTATGACCTCATGCCGATCTGGAAGGGGCAGGCCATGGAGCAGTTACGCGGCAGCATCAAACGCAAGGAGTGCGCCTGCCCCATGGCCAATGCCAACTACGCCAACATGCTGCTCCACCCGCCCACGGTGGCAAAGGTGATGCTCGACGTAACGACGTAGCCCCAATGTGCTAATTGTCACTTGAATTGTCGCCGGCAAGCGCTATCCTGATCTGCAGGGATCAACATTCAGCAACTGCGGAGTCCCCATGGCATTGCTGTACGGCGCCCTCGCCTACATGGCCGGCATTCTGGTCGGACGAATCCTTTTTGATACAGCTGGGTTGGAATGCCCCCTGCCAGCTTGGCTGTGGCTGGCGCCCGTTGCGCTTCTGCCGCTGACTGCACTGCTCCACCGAATTCCGCCCCGCACCCCGCCACCTTCCATGCGCTGGCCGGTCACGGCCGGATTTGAGCCGCCGTCCAGCGGCATCTCCCCTACCTGGATGGCGATGATCGGTCTGTGCGTTGCTGCAGGCGCGCTGCGTTATGCGGGCCAGCCGTTCGCCCTCTGCTGGACGTCCGATGATTTGGCCTACTACAACCTGCCTGCAGACCAGGCCTTTGCGCGCGGCGCCGCCAAGGTCACCGTGACCGGTTTCGTCGCCAACTACCCACTTGTGACCGATGTAGAACAGGCAATCGTTGTCGATGCCGACGCAATCGTTGTCGACGGCGCCCTGCAATCTGTCAGCGGCCAGGTGCGGCTGATCACGGGCATCCGCAAAAGCTATGCCTACGGCCAGCCGGTGAGCGTCACTGGGCGCCTGGTGGACCCGCCGGAATTCGAGCACTTTTCCTATAAGGAGTATCTGTCGCGCAAGGGCATTCACAGTCTGCTCTACGGCGCGCACGTCGCCGAACTGACAGGCGACCTGCAGGGCAACCCCATGCTGGCCACGCTCTACGCCCTTCGCCAGCGCGGCGAAACCTTCCTCAATCGTGCCCTGCCCGAACCCTACGCTGCCCTGGCCAATGGCATGATCCTGGGTATCGAGGCTGGCATCCCTGACGATCTGTACGACCAATTCAACGCTACCGGCGCATCGCACGTCATCGTCATCTCCGGTTCCAATGTGGCGCTCATCGCCGGCGTGATCATGGCGTTCATGGCGCGCATCGTGGGCGGCAAGCGCGCCGTCTGCTTCACTGTGGCCGGCATTGCCGGTTACGCAGTGCTGGTAGGCGGCGATGCTGCAGTGATGCGCGCAGCGGTAATGGGCAGCCTGGCCGTCATCGCCACTGGGCTACACCGCCGCAGCACCAGCCAGGTCAGCCTGGGTGCGGCGTGCGCATGGATGACGGTCACCAACCCGCTGGCGCTCTGGGATGTCGGTCTGCAACTGAGCAGTGCAGCCACGGCGGGCCTCATGCTGGTGGCGCCAGGCCTGGTCGCCGCGTTGCGCCGCCTGCTGGCGTGGTCGCACAGGGAACACCTGTTGCGTGGGCCGGTCGGTGCATTTTTTACAGAAAGTATGATGGTGACGCTGGCCGCCAACCTCACGACGCTGCCGCTGGTCATCTACTATTTCGGCCGGGTCAGCATCGTGAGCCTGCTGACCAACCTGCTGATCCTGCCGGTGCAGTCGCCGATCCTGTTGGCGGGCACTGCTGGCGTCGTTGCCGGCATAACCGGCCTGGAGGCGATCGGTCGCGCCATCCTTGCGTTGCCATGGGGCTGCCTGGTATGGACGGTTACCGCCGTGCAGTGGAGTGCCTCCCTGCCCAACGCCAGCCTGGAGAGCGCCGATTTGGGTCTGCCGGCCTTACTGGCCGCCTATGTGACGCTCACCCTCGTGCAGGGAAGAGTGCGCTTGCTGCGCCTGGGCGGCAGGGTGAAGGATTGGGCAGCACACGCTCGCTGGCAGCGTCTGGTCGGCCCGGTGGCCATCGGTGGGCTGGCATTCACGACCCTCCTGTCATGGACGGCTGCCACCGCACTGCCCGATGGCCGGCTGCATCTCTGGTTCCTCGACATCGGCCAGGGAGATGGCATCCTCATCCAGACGCCATCCGGGCGCCAGGTGTTGATCGATGGCGGCGCCAGCCCGCAGACCCTCTTCAGCGAATTGGGTGCAATCATGCCTTTCTGGGACCGCACGATCGACCTGCTGATCCTCACCCATCCCGACGATGACCACATGGCTGCGCAGGCCGAAATACCAGCGCGCTATCGAGTCGAGCGCGCGATCCACAGCATCCATGCGGCGCAGCACCCCGACGAAGCCCTCTGGCGCGAACGCATGGCAACGGCCGGTGTGGCTGTTACAAACGTGGCAGCAGGAAACTGGATCGACCTCGGCGACGGCGTCGCGCTCTGGGTACTCGCACCGGTGCCGGAAGGCTATACCGGCGCTGACGCCGACAACGAAAATTCACTGGTGACAAAACTGGTCTATGGGGACTTTTGTGCGTTGCTCACCGGCGATGCCGGCCTAGCCAGCGAAAAGCAGCTGCTCGACAGCGGCTCTCCGCTGCGTGCAACGGTGCTCAAGCTCGGCCATCACGGCAGCCGCAGCAGTTCTGGACAATCGTTCCTCAACGCCGCCGCCCCCTACGTTGCCATCATCCAGGTCGGCGCCGACAACGACCACGGTCACCCCCACTCCGACGTGCTGGAACGCCTTGGCGCCACACCTGTGCTGCGTAACGACCTGGCTGGCCGCATTCATGTCCAAAGCGATGGGGCAACACTCTGGGTTGCAAGTGAGAAGCACTTTCCTCAGTCAGGCCTTTGATATCTGTCGATTGGGGTCACCGCTTGCAATGGCCTGAAAATTGGGCGAGCGGTGAAAAACAGCGTTGTGGACGCAAATTCGAGAATATACCTCTTCATTTCAGCGAATGGACAGGGTATTCTGTATTAGCGCGGCCGTGCCGCGAGCGTGAGCGGCACATCGAGCGTCTCATCCCCACGCAGCACCGTCAGCGTGATCGTGTCACCGGGGCTAGTATAGCGCGCCAGATAGATCAGCACGTCGTCGAAAGTCGTCACCGGCTGGCCGTCGACCGCAACGATGAAATCGCCGCCCGCTGCATCCGGACAGACGCTGGCATATTCGGTGGTGATCGGACGCGTACTGCCGCGCAGCCCTGCCCGCGCCGCCGGCGTGCCGCCCAGAATGCGGTCTACGATAACCCCCCGCTGTGCCTTGTCGATCCCCTGCTCCCCACCGCAGATGGGACTGAAGGTCACGCCACTGATCCCCATGTAGCTATGGTTGTAGCTGCCATCGGCGATCAGCCCGGGCACGACACGCTCCACGATCGCAATCGGAATGGCAAAACCCACGCCACTATTGGCGCGCACGTCCGAACGAATTTGCGCATTGACGCCAATGACCTCACCGCGCTCGTTCAACAGTGGGCCACCAGAGTTTCCAGGATTGATCGCCGCATCGGTCTGGATAGAATCGGGAATGCTGAAATTGCCGCGTGAGGGGATCGTGCGCCCCAACGCACTGACGATACCGCTCGTGAGCGTGCCTTGCAGGCCAAAGGGATTGCCGATGGCAGCCACCCGCATCCCAACATAAATATCAGCCATCGCCCCACGTTGCACCGGCACCAGGTTGTAGCCCTCGGGATCGATCTTGACTACGGCCAGGTCACTGTCCGGATCTCGGCCGACCACATCGGCCAAGGCCGAGGTCCCGTCAGAAAAGGTCACCTGAAAACGCTGTCCTTCTTCGACCACATGGTTGTTCGTGACGATATGGCCGTCCGCATCCCATACAAAGCCCGATCCGTTGACCAATGGCAACAGCTCGTCGTCGTTGTTGGGCAGAGGGATCGGCAAGGCTGACTGCCCCTCCAGGGGAGGATGGTCCATCCACACCGTAATGTTCACAACCGAGACATTGTTCTGCTCGTAGATATTGCGCAGCACGGCACTCTCGTAATCCGCACCATCGGCTGGCGGTTGCACGATGACCTGCGGGCGTGGCGTCGGCTGTTGAGCAACAGAACGAACCATCTGCGGACGGGCGCCTGGCTGCGGCGCCGTTGTCATGACCGCGCGCGCAATGGTGACGAAACCGGCAGTCATCAACGCACACATAGAGACCAGCACAACGAGCATCAATCCTCCCACAAAAAGGAGGAGACCGTTTGACTTGGTTTTGGGTGGATTCAAGTCGTACATGGGCAATCCCAATCTAGAACGCATTCTTCGAGTCTATCGATTGTAGGCCTTATGGCTCTGGCTGCACGGTGACAGCGCTCACGATCTCATCGGCCATTCATTTGGCCAGGCTGCGTCCAGTGTGAAAATTGGGAAGGGAAGTCACGAGTCACACGTCACGAGTCACACGTCACGAGTCACACGTCACCAATTGACGCATGACTCGTGACTCGTCATCCCCTATGCCCGCACAACGTCGATGGTCTGGCGGTGAATGCGAAAATTGGCAGAGCGCGCCAGCACCTGTGCCACAAACTGTTCCGGCACATCGACCAGCGTGTGATGTTCCTGGATGTGAATGCGGCCGATGGCGTGGCCAGGAATGTTCGCATGATGAGCGATCGTACTCACCACGTCGGCCGGACGCACCCCATGCACCTTGCCCTTGCTCAACGACAGACTGACCATGCCCTGCTCCGGCGCACCCCGCGGGCGACGCTGGCGCGGCTGCCGCTCAGACGGCCGTCCACCCCGGCGATCTCTCGCCTGCTGCGGACGGCGCTCCTGTATCTCGGTCACGGGCAAAATCGGCCGCTGGCTCTCCCCGCCGCGTGCCAGGCGCAGCGCCGCCGCTGCGATTTCCACCGGATCATAGCCGGCATCGACCAGCGTAGCGGCCAGTGCCCGTTCCTGGCCGACCCGCCCGTGTGACAGGACATCAGCGACGCGTTCTAGCAAGTTTGCATTGCGGCGTGCATGGATCTCTTCTGACGTGGGCAGGGCAGCGCGCACAATCGACGTCTTGATGAAGCCTTCGATGCGTCCCAGCCGCCAGCGCTCGTTAGGCGTTACCAGCGACAGAGCCGTGCCTGTCTTGCCGGCGCGTCCAGTACGCCCGACGCGGTGCACGTAGACCTCCGCATCTTCGGGCAGGTCAAAATTGAAGACATGGGAGATATGGTCGATGTCCAGCCCGCGCGCAGCCACGTCGGTGGCAACGAGTACTTTGATCAGGTTGCGGCGGAAGCGATTCATCACACGCTCGCGTTCCTCCTGTTCCAGTTCGCCGCTCAGCGCCTCAGCCGGGAAGCCGCGCGTCGAGAGTTCGGCAGCCAGTTCTCCAGCGCCGGCCCGCGTGCGCACGAAGATCAGCGCACTCGTGATGGGCTCAACCTCAAAAAGGCGGGTCAACGCCGCCAGTTTGTCGGCCTCATAGACCAGATAGTGGCGTTGCTCGGTGGCGGATACGGTGACTTGTTCGCGCTCGATGGCGACCGACTGCGGCTGGCGCAGATAGCGGTCAGCCAGACGACGAATTTCGAGCGGCAGAGTTGCGGAGAGCAGGGCCGTCTGACGCTCGGCCGGCGTGGCACTCAAGATGGCCTCAATGTCCTCGATGAACCCCATACTCAGCATCTCGTCGGCCTCGTCGAGCACAACAGTCGCCACTGCGCTCAGATCCAGAACCTCACGCTGAATGAGATCGAGCAGGCGCCCCGGTGTGCCGACGACCACATCGACCCCCTTGCTGAGGCGGCTGATCTGCCGGCCATAGGGCTCGCCGCCGTAGACCGGCAGCACGCGGACGCCACGCTCCCGACCGAAATCATGCATGGCCTTGGCGACCTGCACAGCCAGCTCGCGCGTCGGTGCTAGCACGAGACTCTGTACAGCGCTGGCGCCCGGCTCCAGCCGGTGCAAAATGGGCAGCGCAAAGGCAGCCGTCTTGCCCGTCCCGGTCTGGGCCTGGCCGATCACGTCGTGGCCCTCCAGCATCAGGGGAATCATCGCAGATTGAATGGGCGTCGGCGTGGTAAAGCCAAGCACCTCGACGGCCTGCACCAATTCCGGGTGCAAGCCCAACTGGGAAAACGCAGTAGTCATCTCAAACTCCTATCGTTGTTTTGATGACTCCGCTGCGCCGCAGTGCCCTTGCGGGCCTGCCCCCATCACCGCCGGTTACCTGCCGGCAAGAAAAGCGCCCGTTCAACGTCACGCCAGCATTGGCCACGGCTGAAACGGGCAACCCGTTGGAATAATCAAAACAAATTCAATTGTCGCCTGCCGCCAGATTGCGGACAGACAAGTCAGCATAACACGGCAGGCACAAAGTCAAAAGTTTACTGACTGATCAAAACGCATAAGATTCTGACGGCACGCAGCCCGGTCAGGATTCATGGAGGGTACGCAGCATCACCGTACCGGCCAACTCGTCGTAGAGCGCATAACGCGGCCAGGGACCCTCTTCCGGGACGCCGGCGCTGCCGACCCCGACGATCGTACGCGTGCCCGGCGCCAGACGAATCCGCTCAGTGCCCGGCGACGAGTGCAGGTGATTCGTCGCCAGATCCCATGTCCAGACCCGCTGCACGTGCGTGTGCCCATGAAACGCAACCGTGACCTTCTCGGTCTCCATCCATGCCAATGCGTTCCACACCGCATCCATATTGCGGTGCAGACGCGGGAAGAGGGCACTCCAACTCATGCCCAGTTTCATCCAATCCGCGGCGGCTGCGGTCGTCGCCAGGGCCGGCGGCATATCGGGCGTGGCGTGGCAATAGACGGCGGCGCGATCGCGGAGAATCGCCGGCCACTCCCCCACCCACTGCGCCAGCGAGCCAGCCAGCCGACAGAGGCCGCTCACCTCCCAGTTGCCATAGACGCAGGGAATTTTACGCACCTGGAGCGCAGCCAGGATGCGCGGCGTGTGCCCGGCATCGCCCAGAAAGATCAGCCGGTCGGCGTACAGGGCGGCTGCATCCTCTAGAACGGCGGTGAGGGCAGGGTAGTTATCGTGAAGGTCGGCAAAGATCGCGGTGAGCATAACCCCAATGGTACGCGTGCGCTCGCCTCGGGACAAATGCACAGGGTGCCGCGCTGCGTGCTGCCTGCGTGGGCTGCATTCAGGGCAGAAGGCTCAGGTGAGTTGCCAGCCGCTCCAATTACGCCACATATTGTTCAGGCACAACTTTTTGCCGATAGCGATACTGCGCTCGCGGACACACGTCGCCGCCAGATAGGCATCACCCCGCCAGTTGACGCTTGCCAGCACGTGACGATCGTACCGGTGGAGATCAGTCCATTCATACGCCGGGTTCTACAACCACCAACTGCCGCAACCGGCATAGGAGCGTCCTGAAGCCTTGCTGAGTAGCTATCCATTTCGGGCATAAACCGGCAGCCCTTGAGTTTTCGATAGCCATCCAACGTCGCCGCAATCTCAGAAACTGTTTGAAAAGTCTAGACACAGGCCAATCGGCGTAGCATGAGGCGAATCATGGTGGTGTAAACAAAGGTCTCGCTCGTGGTTGGCAGCCGTTCATAGTCCTTGTTGAGACGACGGTGATGATTGAGCCAAGCAAAGATGCGTTCCACAACCCAACGCCTTGGGAGGACAATGAAGCCTTTTGGGTCATCGGAACGGAGGACAACCTGCAAGTGAAAGCGGCAATGGTCTGCCACCCACGCCAGGAGTTGGCCACGATAGCCCCCATCGACCCAGATGAAACGCAGCTTCTTGCAGGCGCCGCCCAAGTGAGCGAGCAGGAGACGGGCGCCATCACGGTCTTGAACCGAGGCAGCGGTGACAACCACCGCCAACAGCAGGCCCATTGTGTCCACAAGGAGATGACGTTTCGAGCCATTGATCTTTTTGCCCGCAAGAGCCAGGGATAGAATCGACGCAGAGCCGAATGACATCGGTGCTGACTTGCGGGACGCGCTCTATGAATTCACCAATCGCCATGCCCTGTTTGTTTCCGAGATGCTCATGACAGCCCGGCAGTCCGGTGCACCAGCATATCCTGCACAATCTGGATAGCAGCCGGCGTAGCCATCTCCAGACGCTCATTCAGAACCTGCACGCATCACAGCACGATCGCTGATGTCACGCTGCTATCGATTTTACATACTCACAGACTCTTCGTAGGAGTGCAGCGCCGCCAACTGCGGCGCAGTGATGTGGATGAAGGGCCGTGTCTCCTGGATCACGGCAATCGCCTCCTCGGTACTGCACCCCTGGCTGATGAAATAGGCGGCAGCCATAGTCGGGGCGCGGCCGATGCCCCCTTTGCAGTGAATATAGACTTTGCCGCCCTGGCCAATGACTCGGCACATAAAGTCGACACCAATCTGCAGGTGTTCCACGCTCGGTGCGGAATCGTCAACTGTGGGCAAGTGGCAGTACTCGGGCAGCGCCAGACCATGCGCCGCATCATCATATTCCACCCGCATGTTGATCACGCCAGTGATGCCTTCGTCCAGCAACGCCTGCCTGCCGCGCCGGTTGAACTGCGCGCCAACATACACTTCCGGCGTGATGCGGCTGCTTTTGAAGGTGGGGACACCGGTCAACCTGGGCCAGCCGCGACCCCATACCCATTGCAGGGTCGTACCCAAACCCTGTTGGCGCAGCCGCCGCACAAGAATGCCCCACGCCTTGGTGATTTCATGCCGTAGCCCCATCAGGCGCCACCCTTCTCCCACCGAAATGCCTCCATCACAACCGGCACGCCGCGCACGATGCACAACGTTGTGGAGAGCCAGCTGAGCACCAGTGCGGCGATCAAGGCTGGCTGATAGAGCGGCGACTGGATGGTCTGCAACGCCAACGCCAGCGCCAGAGTCATGAAAGCCAAGGCCTTGGCCAGCCCGTAGCCGGCACGCATGGGCCTCCCTGCCACGATCCAGTAACCCCAGTCACTGCTCATCTGTGCGTGCGCCGCCTTGCCGCCAGCATAACCGACCTCACGCACAGAGTCGGTCAGCGCACCGCGGACAATGAAGATGACCGGAATCACAATCGAGATCAGGTTCAGGCTGGCAAAAACGACCCACAGCACAATTTCCACGGCACGATCGGCGGCGATGTCGAGCACACTGCCCAACAGTGACGTCTCGTTGCGCCGGCGCGCAACAATGCCGTCGAACGCATCCATGCCAATCAGCAACACGATACCCGGCACAGCCAGGAAACGCCCCCACGCACCACCCGCATAAAGCACCCATACCAGCAGGATGAGCAGCGGGAAACGTGCCAACGTGATCGAATTTGCCAGATTCATGCACAAAGCTCCGCGTGAGGGGCGTGGGAAGAAATGCCGGCTACCGTCAACGATTATCGGGCAAGGCTATTGGAACGCGCAAACAGGGCAAGAACAATTTGAGCCGCAGCCAGGGCAAGGTTGGCAGCAGTGCGATCCGCTCACGCACGCAATCCGGCATTGAGCACAAACGGCTGCTCGACAATGTCTTGGAGCGGTGCATCGAAATACGCAGCGATGCGCGCAGCGAGATGCTCCACCTTGCGCCACACACGCTAAAAAGCAGTTTCTCATAGCCAGCATGCGTCAACCCTTGCGTCCGACTCCACAGGGCAAGCCCAGCAGCTGGATGAATCTGTGCCTGGATGCCGGCCAGTGCGCCGGCGCCCCCCCGCAGAGAGAAACGGATCGACCAGCCCAGAGCGCCCCATACGAAACCAGCTGACCAGCGTTGCCGTGCAAATCTTCACAAACTATAGTACACTGTGAGAGGCTCGAAGCTCTACTCTTGAGTAGATGTCCATCGTTCGAGCCGGTAGACGTATCGATCCGCCGGTTGAGCAGCGTCTGCACAGCTACATCTACCAACGAGACGGCGCACCCTGCTCGGAGCGTCATATATGGAAAGTATCGTCCTCGGCAATCGCTCTCTGTCCTATCGCAGCTACGGGCGCCATGTGGACA
>CAIRNL010000407.1 GCA_903879975.1 uncultured Chloroflexota bacterium
CGATCGCCTTCTGCTCGCCCGCTACGGCTCGTCGCAGATCGTCCACTACGAGAAGATCGATTTGATCCAAGCCAACAACGAACGCGCCCTGTTGGAGGATTTGAGCGAGCGCACAGGACGCCGCGTGCGGCGCTACATCATTGAGGAGATCGATTTTCTGCGTGACACTGCGCTGCTGACCGTTTACTTCGAAGAAGGGCGAACATCTCGCTCATGACGACACTGAAACGCCTGCGCGCCTTTGTGCTGGCTGCGGTCTGGGTGGGTCTGTGCAGCGGACTGTTGATGGCCGTGCCGGCCTTGGGCCGCACACACTCTCCCGATCCCTTTTCCGACGAGCCAGCGATCGTCATCAACGAGGTTCTGGCTCACAGCGACGATCCCTACGTCGACGCTGTGGAGTTGCACAACCTTGGCAGCAGTGAGGTCGATCTCTCCGGCTGGCTGATGACCGATCACGACAAGCGCCCGCAGGACGAGTGGGTGCGCCTCCCGAATGGGAGTAGCATCCCGGCCGGCGGCTATTTTGTCGTCGCCGACACAGAGCAGGAGTGGGCCTTCGGTTTGAGTGAAGCGGGAGACACCGTCTATCTGTTTCGTCCCGATCCAGAGGGTGGAGTGCCACAAGCGGTTGACGCTGTGCGCTTTGGCGCGTCGCCCACCAATATTTCGTTCATCCGCTACGTCGACGCGGTGGGCCAGACACACTTTGCCATGCAGGGGAGCGTACCGACCCTGGGCGTGGCCAACTGTGGCGTGCGCATCAGCCCGGTGCAGATTGAGGAGTTGATGGTCGATCCGGTGCAGGGGAAGAGCGAGTACATCGTGCTGGCGAATGTAGGGAGCCAGGCCGAGTTGCTCTATGATGCGAATCGACCGCTCCATTCATGGAAGCTGGTCGGCCAGAACAGCAGTGGAGCGGACAACGAGCTCTTTTATTTTCCTCAGGGAACCATCCTGGAGGCGGGCGAACGCGTCATTCTCAGTGAAGCGGAGCCGGGGGTCTTTCGGCAGGAATACGATATTCCGAGCACAGTGCGCGTTTTTGGCCCGCTGACAGGCGGCCTGAGCAACGCAGGGGAACGGGTTGCGCTGGCTGTACCCCAAGACCCGGAACTCAGCAGCGAAATCAACTACGTCTTTGTGGACGAGGTGGAGTACAGCAACCGGCCGCCGTGGCCTGCAGTGGAAGAGAATGGGCAGGCGTTACGGCGCATCAGCCCGACCCGGTACAGCAACGATGTCGCCAACTGGCGTTCCGCGCCGGCGCTACAGGGTCTATGGCAGGCGCGCTCTGCAAGAAGCGCCTTTTTCATCGGCGATCTCTATCTGCCGTTTGTGAGTGCGCTCCACTGCGATTTCCGTTAGCGGCCTGTCAGGCGTGATTCTTGGCGAGCAGAGCACCTGGTTTCCGGCAGAAAGCGGGTTTGTCCATGTGCCGTCCGCCTAAAGTAAAGCTACTTTGAAACCAAGAGTTTCTCGAATTCCGGGTCCAGCCCGAACTTGGGCCACAACCGGTTGATAACGGCCAACGGATCGGCATTGATCCGCTCGATGAAGGCTTTGCAAGCGTCGAACAGTTCACGCATCGTGGCCTAACAATGATTCTGCGTCACATCTTCACGCATCCATTGCCAGAGGCGCTCGATGGGGTCGAGATCGGGGCTGTACCCCGGCAAGGGCAAGATGGTGAACCCCTGGGCGGCTGCGGCTTCCTTGCACGCACTGCGCCTTATCATCCGATGTTTGACAAGATCGCCAAGCCGCAGAAGAAGCGTCTGGTTTTCTGTAGCGGCAAGGATGCACAGGCAACTGGCGAATTCACGGAAGATGGCCTGGTTGTATTTGCCGGATCGCGTTGTAACCTGCACGAAGTGAAATCCGCCAAGCATCATGTTCGGGAAGCCCGCAGAAGGCTGAAAGAAGATGGTGTTCTCCAGGCCAACGGCACCGTTTTCGAGTTTGCCGCAGATCACATATTTGCATCGCCAAGTCGCGCAGCCGCAGTAGTTCTCGGCCGTGAAGCAAATGGGTGGATCGAATGGAAGTATGAAGATGGAAGAACACTGGACGAAGTACACCGTCAGGCATCATCAGTTTTAGACGCCTGAGCGTTCCGTATAGCGTCGTTTATCCAGTCAATCACCAACCACGAATGGATCGTCGCCTTGGCACAGCTTGAACATATCGAGGAAATCGAGAAACGCCTGTGGAGTGCGGCGGATACGCTGCGCGCCAACTCGAAATTCGCCAGCAACGAGTACTTTCTGCCCGTCATGGGGCTCATCTTTCTGCGCCATGCGTACAGCCGCTATCTGGCGGTGAAGGATGCGATTGAGGCGACGCTGCCCTCACGTGACGGCAAGACGCGGCCGCTGACCAAGGAAGATTTCTCGCAGAGGAGCGCCATCTTTCTACGCCCGGAAGCGCAGTTCGACTATCTCGTTTCGCTGAGCGACGCCGACGACCGCGCCCGTAAGGTGATCGAGGCGATGGAGTCGATCGAGCGCGATTACAGCACGCTGGCCGGCGAGTTGCCCAAGAGCGAATACCAGGAGCTGGACAATGAGGTGCTGGGCCAACTGCTGCGCACGCTCAACCCGGACGAACTCAAGCGGGTGTCGGGCGATGTCTTCGGGCGCATCTACGAGTACTTTCTGACGCAGTTTGCCGACCAGAAGGCGCACGACGGCGGCGAGTTCTTTACGCCGGTGTCGCTGGTCTCGCTCATCGCCTACGTGCTGGACCCGGAGAGCGGCATCGTGCTCGACCCGGCGTCCGGGTCGGGCGGCATGTTCGTGCAGAGCGCGCGCGTGGTGGCGCAGCACGACGCCAACCCGGCCGAGCGGCTCACCTTTTACGGCATGGAGAAGAACGCCACGACGATCCGGCTGGCCAAGATGAACCTGGCGGTGCACGGGCTGGAAGGGAAGATTCAGCGTGCCATCACCTACTACGAGGATCCGCACGAACTGCTGGGTAAGGCCGCCTATGTGATGGCCAACCCGCCCTTCAACGTCGACGAGATCAACGCCGACAAGGTGAGCAAGGATGCGCGCCTGCCCTTTGGCCTGCCCGGCACGAACAAGAAGGGCAAGGTGAGCAACGGCAACTACGTGTGGATCAGCTACTTCTACAGCTATCTCAACGAACGAGGCCGCGCCGGCTTTGTGATGTCGTCGCAGGCGTCGAGCGCGGGCCGCGACGAGGCAAAGGTGCGCCAGGCGCTCGTTGAGACGGGCGCAATAGACATCATGGTGGCGGTGCGCTCCAACTTCTTCTACACGCGCACGGTGCCATGTGAACTGTGGTTTCTGGACCGCGCCAAGCCGCCCGAACGGCGCGACAAGGTGCTGATGATCGACGCGCGAAATATCTTCCGCAAGGTGACGCGCAAGATCTACGACTTCTCGCCCGAGCAGGAGCAGAACCTGCTGGCGATCGTCTGGCTTTATCGCGGGGAGACGCCGAAGTTTCTCGACCTGGTGGGCGCGCACTGCAAGCGCAGCCTGGAAGAGGGCGCGGCGTGTTTCGAGATGAAGGACGCCGACGACAAGGTAATCCGGCCCATGCACGACTATTGCGCCGCCGTCGCGAGCCTGCTCAAGACGCTGGAAGCCCAGGCGACAGAGGGCGAGGCGGCGACGCTGGTGCAGGAAGCGACGGCCGGGCTGGCCGCGCTGCGCGGGGAGATCGCAAGCTTCGAGTATCTGCTGGCGGGCGAAGCGGCAGGCTGGTCGGCGTCGCGGACGAGTGCAGCGGCCAACGCGCTGGTGACAGAGCAGGCCGAGGTGGCCGAGAAGAGCCGCGAGCTGGTGCGCCAGGTGGAGCATCTGGCCAAGGCGGCGGGGCGGTTGGCAGAGGCGTGCGCGGCGACGGAGGCGGGCAATGGCAGCCGCGGGCTGCTGCGCACGCGCAAGAGCGCGGATGAGGCGCGCGGCGCGGCCGTGGCGCAACTCAAGCAGGTGCGCTATTTCTGGCGGCAGGCGCACTGGCTGGTGGAGCGCTTCCCCGGCGCCGTGCTGCGCGACGTGGCGGGGCTGGTCAAGCTGGTCGATCGCGGCGAGCTGGCGGCCAACGACTGGAGCCTGACGCCGGGGCGCTATGTGGGTGTGGCGCCGGAAGAGGTGGACGAGGAGTTCGACTTCGAGGAGGCGGTGCGCGCGATCCACGCTGAACTGGAGGATTTGAACGCCGAGGCGGTGGAGTTGGCGGCGACGAGCCAGCGGAATTTTGAGGAGTTGGGGTTATAGCCGGGCGTGATACACTTGCCAGGAACGCAGGATGCCACCATGCGCTGCTTGGCGGGTTTCATCAGGGAGATAGAGATGAAAGCGATTGAAGTGGAAACGGTACTTGCGCCCGATGGCAAGTTGCCGAAGGAATTTCAGGAGGTCTTTGGGCGCAAGGTGCGGGTGATCGTCCTGTTCGATGAGGCGCGCACGGAAGAAACGGGCCAGGCTGCCAGCCTGATGGAACTGGCCGGCAAGATCACCGCCTTTCGTGATATCGCCGATCCGGTTGCCTGGCAGCAGCGCGAGCGCAGCGAGTGGGACTGATGCACATCACACCATTTTTGCTCGACACGAACATCCTCATCCTGCTCTTCAACGAGCGGCTGGCGGAGCCTCTGCCTGACGGATCGCTTGGCTGTTCGCTCATCACGGAGATGGAGTTGCTGTCATTTCCGGCTTTGACGAGCGAGGAAGAAGCGTCGATTCGCGAGAAGCTCGCCGAACTGGCCGTGTACGATATCGACCCTGCCACCCAAGAAGCCGCGATTCGTCTTCGCCGCAGCATGCGGCTCAAGCTGCCGGACGCCATTGTGGCGGCTACCGCCGTAGTTCACGGCGCCATCCTGGTTACGAATGACATGGCGCTCCATGCGATTCCGGGATTGACGTGCCGGGCATTGGCGGTCAACGAGTGAACGACCGACCAACACTCGCCGGGGCCGGCAGTGATGCGGTCCCCGGACTGCCGGGTACGGTGGGGCAGAACGCCGAGGCGGTGGAGTTGGCGGCGACGAGCCAGCGGAATTTTGAGGAGTTGGGGATTCAGTATTCCTGTAGATCAAATATGCAGGTGCAAATGTGACTGGCTTTGTAGTCCCAATAAAGAGTATATCTCTTGGCATATATGACGGCCCTCACGCCACGCCGCCAGACGCTGACTCCGGCCCCATCTATCTCGGTATTAAGAACGTTACGGAGGGTGGGCGACTTGATTTTTCGGATACCCGACATGTATCAGAGCAGGATTATCCGAAATGGATACGCCGAGTTGAGCCGCAGGCGAATGACATAGCCTTTTCGTAACTGCTCAGGCATAGAAGCCTGCTGAATTGCGGATGATCCGGTCATCCAACGCTGCATACCCGGTCTCTGTTTCCACCAAGGTGTCAAACGCATCTTCTAACCGTGTGCATTCGGCTGCGGTGGGTGCCTGTTTGTAGGCCAACAGGTCACGATAAAACCTCCAAGAGCGTTCCCCAAACGCAGCGAGTTCTGCCTGATGATGGGGCATGCATGGGGCCAGTTTGGCGTAATGCCGCCAATCATGCACCCAACACAACG
>CAIRNL010000408.1 GCA_903879975.1 uncultured Chloroflexota bacterium
CCGATGGTATGCATCAACATCGATATCCTTGGCGATGAAGAGCGCATGGCGGCACGCGGAAGGTAACGATCGGAGTCCTTGCCTTGCAAGGAGCGTTCGTCGAAAACGAAACCATGGTGCGGCGCCTGGGCGCGTGTGCCGTGCAGGTACGCAAGCCAGAGCAGCTTGTCGGCCTGGACGGCCTGATCCTCCCGGGCGGCGAGAGTACGACCATGGGGCTGGTAGCAGAGCGTTGGGGGCTGGTCGAGCCGCTGCGGGCATGGGTGCGCAGCGGCCGGCCCACCTGGGGCACGTGCGCCGGCATGATCATGCTCTCTGACCGCGCCATCGGCCAGAAAGAGGGCGGTCAGACCTTGGTGGGAGGGCTGGACGTGACGGTGAACCGCAATTACTTCGGCCGGCAGAACGAGAGCTTCGAGACGTGGCTCATCGTGCCAGTGCTGGGTGGGGCACCGATCCGGGCTGTCTTCATCCGTGCACCGGCCATCGTCGAAACAGGCAGTGCCGTAGAGGTACTGGCAACGGTGCCGGGCCGCGGCGAAGATGTCATCGCAGCAGTGCGCCAGGGCAATATCCTGGCTACAGCCTTCCACCCAGAACTGACCGACGATCTGCGCTGGCACGCACTCTTTCTGGCGATAGTAGAGCGTCAAGCTGCGCCGGTGTGAGCCTGTAGTACAGGTTACGGACAGCAGTGGAAAACAGACGCACAATGGCCACAGTGTGAAGAAGAGTTTGACATTGAAAAAATGTCGCGTATACTTTGCACTGTATCTCGTTATTTGTTGTTGACAGATTCAGGGATCACTGACACCCATGGGTTACAGGTTCTGCCATCAGGCGACGCAACTGACTTGCTTGTGTCGATAGCGGGAACCGCCAGCACGGAGCTGGCTGTTGACCCGCTGTCCATGCATGCAAGCGATGAGCCCTGGGCAAACCTGAACTGAAACCTGGCGCACAAACAAGACGTGGTAGACCTGCTACCCTGTGTGGCGCCAACGCCCTGACGAAACCGAGTTGTTGGTATTCGCCGAGTTCATCGTTTGATGGCTCGGCGTTTTTGTTTGGCAAAAATTTGAGGAAAGCCACGCAGATGCCAAGGTGGCACGAAGAAAGACTTGAAAGACGTCAAGAGGAAAGGGATTGATTGATGGCAACTGTTTTGGTTCCAACGCCGCTGCGGCGGCTGACGGGCGGGCAGGCAAAGGTTGAAGTGGCAGGCAACGACATCGGCACACTGATCCAGGCGATCGACGCTCAGTACCCGGGTGTGGCCGATCGCCTGCTCGACGATGACGGCAACATCAAACGCTTCATCAATGTATTCGTCAACGAGAGTGAAATCCGCGGCCTCCAGGGACTGCACACTCCTGTGCAGGAGAGCGACAAGGTCTCGATTGTACCGGCCATGGCCGGTGGGCAGGGGTGAGCCATGACGCAACTGAACCGCGATCAATTGCTGGAGCGCGCACGCCGTGAGATCGCCGAGGTGACGGCGCACGCGGTCAAGGAGCAGCTCGACCGCCGTGCGCCGGTGACCATCGTCGACATCCGCGAGCGCGACGAGTTTGTCCAAGGCCACGTGCCCAACGCCATCTTCGTGCCGCGCGGCTACCTGGAATTGCAGATCGAGCAATATCAACCGGAGCGCCATGCACCCATCGTACTCTACTGCGCAGGCGGCGTGCGCTCGGTGCTGGCCGCGCGCAATCTCAAAGAAATGGGCTACACCAACGTCAGCTCCATGATCGGTGGCTTCAACGGCTGGAAGAATGCTGGCTACAAGTTCACTGTGCCGCGCGTGCTGACTGAAGAGCAGCGCCTGCGCTATTCGCGCCACACGCTGCTCAAGGAAGTGGGCGATACGGGTCAGATCAAGCTGCTTGAAGCCAAGGTGCTGCTCATCGGCGCGGGTGGGCTTGGCAGCCCTGCGGCCATGTACCTGGCCGCAGCCGGTGTGGGCACACTGGGCATCGTCGACTTTGACGTAGTCGACGTCTCCAACCTGCAGCGCCAACTCTTGCACGGCAACAAGGACGTCGGCCGCCCGAAGGTCGAATCCGCCGCCGATCGCCTGCACGACATCAATCCGGATGTCAAAGTGGTGCCACACAACGCGCCGCTGACGAGCGATAACGCACTGGAGATCATTCGCCAATACGACATTGTGCTCAACGGCTCGGACAACTTCCCCACACGCTATCTGGTCAACGACGCCTGCCACATGCTGGGCAAACCGCTGGTGGACGGCAGCATCTTCATGTTCGAGGGCCAGGCCACGGTCTACCTGCCCGATCTCCCGGAGCACGGCATTGTAGGAGGGCCCTGCTACCGCTGCCTCTATCCCGAGCCGCCGGCGCCGGGCGAGGTGCCAAGCTGCGCTGAGGCGGGCGTGCTCGGCGTGCTGCCGGGCATTGTCGGCTCGATCCAGGCCATCGAGGCCATCAAATTGATCCTGGGCGTAGGTGAGCCGCTGGTGAGCCGCCTGCTGCTCATCGACACGCTCGACATGAGCTTCCGCACACTCAAGGTGCAACGCGATCCACAGTGCCCGCTCTGCGGCAAACACCCGACAGTAACGCAACTGATCGACTACGACCAATTTTGCGGCTTCCCGGCACGAGAGACCCACGAACAGGGAACGCCGGTCGTAGCATAGGAAACGGAAAGAGAGTCGGTGCAATGATTCGAACACGGGAACAGGCCAGGACAGGCGCCAACACGATACTCGCCCAGATCGGCAACACGCCGCTGCTGGACTTGAGCGACTTTGCGAAGGCACAAGGCGTCGTGCCGAGTGTGGGCGTCTTCGCCAAAGCGGAGTGGGCGAATCCAGGCGGCTCGATCAAAGCGCGGGCAGCATTGCGCATGGTGGAAGAGGCGGAAAGCGACGGGCGCCTGACGCCAGGGAAGATCATCATCGACAGCAGTTCCGGCAACACCGGCATTGCACTGGCGCTGATCGGCGCAGTGAAGGGCTACGAGGTGCATCTGGTCATGCCGGCGAATGTCAGTGCCGAACGCAAGGCGCTGGTCAAAGCCTATGGGGCGCGGCTCATCGAGTCAGACCCGCTGGAGGGTTCCGACGGTGCGATTCATGTCGTGCGCGAGTGGGTGGCAGCGGCGCCCCAGCGCTACTTCTACACCAACCAGTATAACAACCCAGCAAACTGGCTCGCACACTACACCGGTACCGGCCCCGAGATCTGGCGCCAGACAGGCGGCAGTGTCACGCACTTCGTGGCGGGTCTGGGCACAACAGGCACCTTCGTGGGCACGGGACGCTACCTCAAGGAACGCAACCCTGCCGTAGAACTGGTCGCCGTGCAGCCGGAAGACGAATTGTCGGTCATCGAGGGGCTGAAGCACCTGGAGACGGCCATCGTGCCAGGCATCTACGATGCAGCGCTGCCGGATCAGTTCCTGGGCATTGCCGCAGAGGATGCGTGGGCAACGACGCGAGCCCTGGCGCGCCAGGCCGGGCTGTTTGTGGGCATCAGCGCCGGTGCAGCCGTGCATGCCGCCATCGAGGTGGCGCATACCCTGCGCGCTGGCACCGTCGTCACTATCCTACCCGACGACGGCAGCAAGTATGTGAGCCTCGGCTTATTTGAGTAGGTACGAAAGAAGAGGAGCCACGCGGCGCAAAGATCCAGACAGAACTTGCGCGAGTAGTACGACTTTGTGGCTGGATTTTCAGGAGAATGACAATGAAGGTCGATCAGAGTGCGCTGAAATTCAACCAGGCCAGCATCATTCTCTTGCTGGTTCTGGCGTTTCTGCTCAATGCGACGTGGCTCGTGGCCTTTGTGGCTGTGGTTATGTTGGTGGGTACATTGTGGCCAGAGGCAGGGCTCTTCAAGCAAATTTACGCTCGGTGGATCAGGCCAGCCGGCCTGATCAAACCCAATGTCGTGGACGACGACCCACGGCCCCATCTCTTTGCGCAGGGGCTGGGCGGAATCTTTCTGGTGTTGAGCGCCGCTGCGCTATGGCTGGGCGTACCGATCGTTGGCTGGTCGCTGTCCGCCATGGTCATCTTGCTGGCGTCGCTCAACCTGTTTTTGGGCTTCTGCCTGGGCTGCTTCATTTACTACCAATTAGGGCGGATCGGTGTGAAACCAGCGCTGCCATCCTGGCAACCGGCACGTACAAAAAAATCGTGAGAGGTGAACCATGATCGAACGTCTTGTGATTGTCGCAATCGGCGCACTGATTGCGCTGGCGGCCTACGCAGCATGGCGCTTCCAGCAGCAACGTAAGCTACGTGCCCTGCAGGTGATTACTGCACCCGTGCATCTGCCGGCAACGGTGACCGGCGGCAAGCCGGCCGTGCTCTATTTCACGACAGCAGAGTGTGCACAGTGCCGTCTGCAGCAGACGCCGATCCTGGCCCAACTGCAGGCCAAGGTCGATGTAGCTGTTCACAAACTGGACGCTATCGAGCAAGCAGCATTGGCGCAGGTCTACGGTATCATGACGGTGCCGACGACTGTGGTGTTGGATACGCAACTGCGGCCGGTAGCTATCAATCACGGGGTGACGCCGCTGCAGAAGTTACAGGCACAGATCAACGCGTCAGAGAGTCAGCCATCGGCGGCTGCCTGACACGGCTCAACTGCGCGACGGAGTTCTCACAGGCAGGTCGACGTGCTTGCCTGCGCAGAAAATAGTCTACCTTGATTGGGCAAAAATATCGCCCGGACAAGGTATTGTACAGCGGCCAGGTGTCTGGCCGCTGTATTTTTCTACCCGTTTGTCGTGGCTGCGCCGAAGGAGTGATAAAACAGCCCAGCCATGTGGCTGCCTTCGATTTATGGGTTGTTTTCTTCGTAGCCGATAATCTGGTCGATCAGAACCGGATAAGAAACGTCGAGCCTGACGCCAACGGCATCCGTAGAGATGAAATCGTGCGGCAGCCAGGGGAGCAGAGAGAAGCGATAGTGGGCGACCGAATCTCCCCAGTTGCGCCACTTGTCTTGCAAGGCATCGATAGCACCCAGGCTCACGGCAGGATCCCCCCAGTTATCGATCACCAGCTGTTCCTGTGAGGCCGGCAGTTGCGTCGCCGCTTGGGCACGAATGGCCAGCCCCAGGCGGAAAATCTCGCCCAAGGCACGCAGCGAGAAGCCTGGGTACCCACTTTCCGCCTGAAAGTTCGCCTGATTGATCGGATCCCACCACATATACACGTCCGGCGGCAGGGAAAGTAGGGTGCGTGTCAGCGCAGGAGTCAGGATGTCAGGCACGAAGCGAAATCCGAGCGCCGGCGACATGGGCACAGCCAGCCATAAGTCAGAGCGAAGCTGGCCGCCGGCTGCGGCCACATTGCCACCCAGTGACAGCCCAGCCATGGTGACCTGATCGCCCAACCCGGCGACGATATCGAGCGATGGGTCCATCACAGCCAAGAGATTCTCAGCGGTGAGGTCGGCCAGGTGATTTCCCGTGCGGTCCAGGTAGCCATGGTAGGGCAGACGCGGCACGTAGACGTTGTAACCTTCGGTGAAATAGAGTTGTGCCAGTTCGTGATATTGAAACGGGCAGGCCGTCAAACCGTGAAAGAGGACAATGGAGCGCTGTGTCTTTGCACCGTGGCTGAGCACGTACGGCAGGCAGTTGGGATCAATATCGCCGCGTGCCTGTTCCTCGGCAAGCAAGGCGTCGAAGCGTGCCATGGCTTCGGCGTAATCTTGCGTCGGGTCAGGGGAGGTCACGAGCGCCACCGGCTCTATCTCCGGCCTGGTGAGCGACCAGAGATAGAGGATGAGATAGGCAGACAAAATCAGTGCGATGAATACAAGGACGATCCGGCCGATGATGCGTAGGATCTTCATCGCTCACCGCCCACCCGTGCAGTGAGACCCACTAAAAAATTCCAAGTTCTTCCTTTGCTTCCTCAGACATCATGTCCGGGTTCCAGAATGGCGACCAGGTCAGGTGGATGTTGACCTCTTCCACATCGGGGAAGGCGACGTGCGTTTCGCGCTGGACGTTCGTAATGATCTCGGGCCCAGCCGGGCAGCCAGGGCTGGTGAGCGTCATTGTGATCTCGACAGTTTTTTCTGGCGTAATTTCCACATCGTAGATCAGCCCGAGATCGACAATGTTCATCATCAGTTCAGGGTCCTTGACCCGTGCCCGAATCAGTTCGCGCACATCTTCGTTTGTCGGCAATGCCATTGCTCTGCTCCTTTGGTTCCTAAGAGAGATCAGCTGCTATACAGGCTGTTCGATCCAGACTGCGCCATCTTTGATCTGGACGGCATAGGTATTGGTCGCCTCAAACGCCGGGAAGCTGAGGGCAGCCCCAGTGCGAATATCAAAGCGGGCGCCATGGCGCGGGCATCGCACCTGGCAGCCATTGACGATTGTCCCTTCGACCAGCGGGCCGCCGTCGTGCGTGCACACATCTTCGATGGCGTAGATTTCGCCGTCCAGATTGAAGAGCGCAACGCGCACCTGACTGACTTCTACCAATTTGCTCGTTCCGGCTGGGACGTCGGTGAGAGCAGCTACTTTCACAAAATTGCTCATGGTTGTCTCTGCAGGTCGTTGATCGGCTGGTTCTTCATCCGGTTGGGTGGCGTTGGGCGGTGCAAAAAACATACTTGCTCCTCTCCGTCACTCAGGCCATTCTTCCAGGCCATAGGCACCGGCCTTGAGCACTTTGAGCGGCAGCAGTGCGCACTTCAGACGCACCGGGCCAATCTCGATTCCCAGCATCTCCAGGATGAACTCTTTGTCGAGTGCCTTGAGATCTTCCAGCGACTTGCCGATGATCTCCTCCATCAGCATGCTGGCCGTAGCTTGGCTGATGGCACAGCCGTGGCCATCGAATGCAGCGTCGATCACGACGCCGTCTTCCACTTTCAGTTCGACGGTGATCTCGTCGCCACAGAAGGGATTGTGATCGTGATATTGAATATCAGGGCTGTCAAGATGGCCCTTGTGGCGCGGATGTTTGTAATAGTCGAGAATTGCTTCTCGATAGAGATCATCACTTGTCATGCTGTGAATATCTCCTGCGCCTGATGCAACGCATTGACGAGAACATCGACCTCTTCCGGTGTGTTGTACAGATAGAAGCTCGCACGGGCGCTGGCGTGTACACCGAGCCGGTCATGCAGCGGTTGGGCGCAGTGATGGCCTGCGCGCACTGCAACGCCCGAACGGTCCAGGACCGCTGAGATGTCGTGCGGATGCACGTCCGCCAGCGTGAAGGCAATCAATCCACCCCGCTCATCCGGAGATGGGCCAAGGATGTGGAGTCCCTCCACCTCTGCCAGCCGCTCATAGGCATAGCGCGTGATGGTGCGTTCGTGGCTGTGCACCCATTCCATGCCCACTGCCTGCAGGTAGTCGATGGCTGCACCCAGACCGATGGCTTCCGCAATCGCCGGTGTACCCGCCTCAAACTTGAAGGGGACCGAGTTCCACTTGCTGCCGGCCATCGTCACTTCACGGATCATGTCGCCGCCACCGATGAAGGGCGGCATGGCTTCAAGCCTTTCACGCTTGCCGTAGAGAATTCCGAAGCCGGTAGGCCCGCACATCTTGTGGCTGCTGAAGGCATAGAAGTCGACATCGAGCGCCTGCACGTCGACCGGCATGTGCGGCACACTCTGCGCGCCGTCGACGAGGACTTTGGCGCCGACAGCGTGGGCAGCCTCCACAAGTTGACGCACCGGGTTGATCGTGCCGACGACGTTGCTGGCGTGGACGAAGCTGAAAAGCTTCGTCCGTTCGGTGAGCAGATCAGGCAGGCGATCCAGATCGAGCGTGCCACCGTCGGTGAGAGGGACGTAGCGCAGTGTGAAGCCAAGCTGTTCCTGCAAAATTTGCCAGGGCACGATATTGGCGTGGTGCTCCATCTCCGTGATCAGCACTTCATCGCCTGGCTTCAGATTGGCACGTCCCCAGCTGTAGGCGACCAGGTTGATGCTCGCCGTCGTGCCGCTCGTATAGACGATGTTCCGTGCGCTCGGTGCGTTGATGAAGCGTGCGACCTTTTCGCGCGTCGCCTCGAATGCGGCCGTCGCCTCCTCACTCAGCGTATGGACCCCGCGGTGTACGTTAGCGTTGTAGCGGCGATAGTAATCGTCCATCGCCCGTATCACGCGCTCCGGCTTCTGGCTGCTGGCGGCATTGTCCAGATAGATCAGCGGGCTGCCATTGGGCAACACGCGCTGCAGGATCGGGAAATCCTGGCGGAGAGCGATCGTACGGTCGGGTGTAGCTGCTAGCATAAGGTATCCGTTTCAGGACTCGCAGTCATTTTTCGATCGGCAATTGTACGCCGTTTCCCCACTCCGTCCAAGAGCCGTCATAGTTACGCACGTTGGAGTAGCCGAGCAGGCGCGTGAGTACGAACCAGGTATGGCTGCTGCGCTCGCCGATCCGACAATAAGCGACAACCGTATCCGACGATTTGAGGCCCTGCTCTTCTTCGTAGATGGCACGCAGGTCGGCTGCGCTCTTGAAAGTGCCGTCCGGGTTGGCAGCTCTCGCCCACGGCACGCTCTTGGCGCCAGGAATGTGGCCGCCGCGCAGCGCACCCTCCTGCGGGTAGTCGGCCATATGCAGCAGTTCGCCTTTGTACTCGCCCGGGCTGCGCACATCGACCAGGGGCAGACCGGCGACGACATGGGCCAGTACGTCGTCGCGGAAGGCGCGAATCGGCGCATCGTTGCGTTCTGCGGCCACATAGGTCGTCGCCGGGTAGGTCGGGATATCGCGCGTCAGCGCGCGACCTTCAGCCACCCATTTCATGCGGCCGCCGTCCATGACCCTCGCATTGGTATGGCCGAAAAGCTGGAAGACCCAGTAGGCGTAGGTAGCCCACCAGTTGTTCTTGTCGCCGTAGAAGACGACCGTCGTGTCGTTGGCGATGCCCAGCCGGGACATGAGCGCCTCGAACTGCGCCTTGGAAATGTAGTCGCGCACAACGGAGTCGTTCAAGTCCACATGCCAGTCTACTTTGACAGCGCCGGCAATATGCCCTACGTCGTAGAGCAGAATATCCTCGTTGCTCTCAACCAACCGGATTGAAGGGTCGTGGCAATGTGCAGCCACCCAGTCGGTGCTGACGAGCGCATCTGGATGTGCGTAGCCTTTTTCCGAAATGTTCATGGTTCCTCCTCCTACGCGCTGAATTCTCAGTTGACTCTGATCTGCCGGTCGGCCAGGGGCCTAGTACAGATGGGCGCAAATGGCTGGCGGTTCTGTAGAGCGATTTGGCAAATCGCTCTACATGCTGCGCTGCTCCATCGCTACCGATTGACGTAGGCCCCTGTGTACTAGCCACCGATCTTGCGCTCGATGACCCGTTCCAGCTTGTGAACAACGCTTTCCACCGGCACACGGTCGAGCACGGCCTGGAAAAAGCCCTGCACGATCATGCGCTCAGCCTGGGCACGCGAGAGGCCGCGCGCCATCAGGTAGAAGACGTATTCTTCCTCGACCTGGGCTGCCGTGGCCCCGTGTGTGCAGCGCACGTCATCAGCCTCGATTTCCAATCCTGGGATGCTGTCGGCACGCGCCGAAGGGTCCAGGATCAGGTTGCCGTTGCGCTGGTAGGCGTCTGTCTTCTGCGCGCCCTTGTGCACCTGGATGATGCCCATGTAGACGCTGCGGCTCTTATCCTTGAGCGCACCATTGAAGAGCAAATCGCTGAAACAGTGCGGCGCGCGATGGATCTGCAGCGTCTGGTGATCGATGTGCTGGTGGCCGATAGGGAAGTAGATGCCAAGCAACTCGGCATGGCCGCCGGAGCCCATCAGGTCGACATCCAAGAAGGCCTTGGTCAGACGGCTACCCCAGCTCACCTGAATCCAGCGCAGGTCTGCATCGCGGCCAAGCACAGCACGGCCGGTCAGGAAATTCCATGCGCTGTGATCGAAATCTTGCAGGTTCATATAGCGCACGACCGAGCTGTTGCCGATGACCAGTTCGACGACGCTGGCCTGCAGGCCGTCCTTGGCGCCGAGCAGGTCATCGACCACGGTGACTTCGGCGCCCTCCTCGGTGACGACCAACGTATGATGGTAGCCACCGACAGCATTGCTCGCCTGATTGACGATCACCTGGAGGGGGAGCGTGACGCGCGCCCTGGCCGGCACATAGACAAAGGTTCCCGTATCCCACAGCGCCGCATGCAACGCCGTGAACTTGTTCAGCTCTGGCTTGACGGCTTGGGTCATGAAGTACTGCTGCACTAACTCAGGATGTTCGCGGACGGCGCTCTGCAAGTCTGCAAAGATGACACCGTGCTCGCTCAGTTTGGCATGAAAAACACTGTAGCGCAGGCTGCTGTCTTCAAAGACCATGCTGGCCGCACTGTCCATCTCGTTGAGCTCTTCCTGAAGCAGCCGAGAGAGATCGGCCTTTTCCACCGTGCCCGACGAAATGGCGAGTGGCTTGAAATTCTTGAGATCAAAGCCGGTCAACCGCGTGCGCCGCCACGCCTCGTCGGTGGCCGATGGCCAGGGCATGGCCTCGAACTGGCGCCACGCATGAAGGCGAAACTCCAGCATCCACGCCGGTTCGTTGCGCGCAGCAGAATGGGCGCGGACGGTTTCTTCACTAAAGCCCTGGATGGATTGCATGATGGCTTCCGGTTCTTTTACTAGTACGCTCATCTCCAACTCTCCTGTTCGGCCTCTATCAGCCGATCGTGCCTTCCATCTGTAGCTGAATCAGGCGATTCATCTCCACCGCGTATTCCATGGGCAGTTCTTTGACCAGCGGCTCGATAAAACCGCCGACAATCATGGCCGCTGCCTCATCCTCACCGATGCCACGGCTCATGAGATAGAAGAGTTGCTCTTCGCCGATCTTGCTCACCGACGCCTCGTGGCCGACGCTGACCTGTTCCTCTTCGATTTCAATGTAAGGGTAGGTGTCGGAGCGGCTGGCCTCGTCGAGCAACAGCGCGTCACAGACCACATTGCTCTTGCTGTGGTGCGCGCCCTTGCCGACCTTGAGCAGACCGCGGTAACTGGCGCGGCCGCCATCCTTGGAGATCGACTTGGAAACAATCTTGGAGCTGGTGTAGGGCGCGCCGTGCACGACCTTACCCCCGGCGTCCTGGTGTTGACCATGGCCCGCGAAGGCGATCGACAAAATCTCACCGTGCGCCTTGGGTCCCATCATGTAAACAGCCGGGTACTTCATCGTGACCTTGGAACCGAGGTTGCCGTCGATCCACTCCATGGTGGCGCCCTCGTAAGCGACAGAGCGCTTGGTCACCAGATTGTAGACATCGGTACTCCAGTTTTGAATCGTCGTGTAGCGACAGCGTGCACCTTTTTTAACAATAATTTCGACGACGGCACTGTGCAGGCTGTTGCTGGAATAAATAGGCGCTGTGCAACCTTCAACGTAATGTACGCTGGCGCCTTCCTCCACGATAATGAGTGTGCGCTCGAACTGGCCCATGTTCTCGGCGTTGATACGGAAATAGGCCTGCAACGGAATATCGACATGCACACCCTTTGGCACATAGACGAACGATCCACCACTCCACACTGCACTGTTGAGCGCCGCAAATTTGTTGTCCGCCGCCGGGATAATGGTAGCAAAGTACTCGCGCACAATGTCCTCATGCTCGCGCAGGCCACTATCCATATCCAGGAAGACAACGCCCTGGCGTTCCCATTCCTCGCGCAGGCTGTGATAGATCACTTCTGAGTCATATTGGGCACCGACGCCGGCCAGGAACTTGCGTTCTGCTTCAGGGATGCCCAGGCGGTCAAAGGTGCGTTTGATGTTTTCCGGCACATCTTCCCAGCTCTTGCCGCTGCCCTCGCTCGGCTTGAGATAATAATAAATCTCGTCGAAGTCGATGCCGCTGAGATCAGCGCCCCAGGTAGGCATCGGTTTGGAGAGAAAGATATCGAGCGCCTGGTGGCGAAACTCGCGCATCCACTGCGGCTCTTTCTTTTGGTCGGAGATCTGATCGATGACTGCGTGGTTCAGCCCACGTTCCGTTTTGAAAACCGGCTTGACATCGTCATGAAAACCGTATTCGTATTCTTCCTTGACGCCCTTGAGGGCTTCCAGATCAGCATGAGTAGCCATTGAATTCTCCTTTGCTTACGCAGCCACAGCTTCGCCAAACTCACGCTCAACCCACCCATAGCCCTTTTCCTCCAGCATATGGGCAACCTCAGGGCCGCCGGTCATCACGACGCGGCCGCCGTAAAAGATGCTGACGTAGTTGGGTCTGACGTAGTTGAGAATGCGCTGATAGTGTGTGATGAGCAGAAAACCACGATCCGGTGTTGCCAGCTTGTTGATGCCGTCCGACACGACGCGCAGCGCATCGATATCCAGGCCAGAGTCCGACTCGTCGAGGATGCCGAACTTGGGTTCCAGCATCGCCATCTGCAAAACTTCGGTACGTTTCTTCTCGCCGCCTGAGAAGCCGTCGTTGAGATAGCGACGGGCGAAGCTCGGGTCGACGTTGAATTCCTTCATTTTGTCATTGAGCTCGCGGCGGAACTCGCGCATGGGCATGAGGTTGCTCCCGATGAGGCCACTGCGCCCTTCGGCTTCGACCGGCTGCGCCGTGTAGCCACGCACATTGCTCACTGCAGTGCGCAGGAAGTTCGCCACACTCACGCCTGGGACGGCAACTGGATACTGAAAAGCCAGGAAGATGCCAGCCTTGGTGCGCTCGTCGGGCTCCATCTCCAAAACGCTCTCGCCGTCGATCAGAATGTCACCTTCGCTGATTTTGTAGTGCGGGTGGCCGGCAATGACATAGGCCAGGGTGGACTTGCCGGAGCCATTGGGTCCCATCAGCGCATGCACCTCGCCGCTGCGCAGGGTCAAGTTGACACCCTTCAAAATTGCGCGGTCTTCGACCGACGCATGAAGGTTGCGAATTTCCAGAACACTCATTGCTTTCACTCCTCTTTGCGATAGCTTGACAATCTACTCGCCTAATTTCACTCTTTTGCGATTTGCTCACTACAACGTAAGGGCAATTGCACCTCTATACAGCGTTCCATCATCCAATTAGCACGATTTCCTTGGACAAAACCCTGTCAGGCTGCCCTATGCCCATTGCCGGCGGCTGGCTGCTCGCTACGGCTCGCTGCCGCCACTGTGAAGGTGCAACTGGTGTGACCTTCCAGCATACATTGGCTCAGATTCACCTCGGTGCCCAACACCTTCTCCAACATGCTTCGATCCATCTC
>CAIRNL010000409.1 GCA_903879975.1 uncultured Chloroflexota bacterium
ATCTGCCCACTTCTTGACCTCTTCGCCCGACCAGATCTCGACGCTGAGACCCGTGCGCGCCACGGTCTGCATCTTCACGGCAACTTCTTTGAGGTTATGGAAGGCCGCAGTGTCTGTGTCCTCGCCTGCTTTGAGCACAGGTTTGCCGACGTGGAAGCCGTAGAAGCGCGTTTCACCTGCCTGGATCGAGACCCAGTCCTCGGATGGGGCCAGTGGATTGTCCGGCCCTGCGCCCAACGGCGTCTCTGCCATGGCAGGCAACGCAATCAGGAGCAGGCCGATGACGACAAACAAACCGACACTCAGTAGTTTCAGCCATGTTCGCAACATATCGTCCCTCCTCTCGGAACGAGCATACGTATCGCGCGTGGTGCGCATACGTCAGTGTGACAAGTGAACCTGGACATGAGGCGCCTACTCGCCCTTCAGCATAGCCTGGGGGCGGTAGGAACGTCATCCACCCCAGGGTGGAGAGTTGGATGGATTGCGCGGGGTTCCATCCCGTCACGTCAGAGGAGTTGATGGATGCGGGCGCTGGCGATGGCCTGCGTGCGCCGCGTGGCGTTCAGTTTGTAAAAAATGGCGTGGACGTGACTCTTGACCGTGCTGGTGGCAATGCCCAGCCGAACGGCAATTTCCCCGTTCGAATGACCGTCCGCCATCAGCTGCAGCACCTGAACCTCGCGCTCGCTGAGCGCCTCGACAATCGGCTCGCTGTCGACCCCAGGGACGATGGCACGAGCCAGAAGAGGATCGCCGATCGGCACTGCCGGCGCCGGAACCGGGCCGAACGCGTCGAGCAGCTGCACCACGTAGTCGCTGTGAAGCTTGCGGCGCAGGCAGAGGGCGAGCATCTCAGCGACCTCCTCGCCCTCATCGACAAAAAGACGAATGCTGCTCTCCGGCGCGGCGATGGCCAGCGCACGGCTGATAGCGGCGACCGCTGTGCGCTCGTCGCGCGTGACAAACGCCACCCGGGCGCGCGCGATCTCCGCCTTGGCTGCCAGGCGCAGCCGGCCACGAGCCAGGGACTGGCGTGCAAGCGTTTCAGCCGCCAGCGTGGCTGCGGCGTAGTGGCCATGCACCAGCCAGTGATGTGCCTGACAGAGCAGCACAAATGCACTTTCCAGGGTCTGGCCGCCCGCGCCAGCCGATTCATCCTGCATCGGTGTGCCGTTGTCGCGTGTGACTTCGACAGGATGCGTGATCCCTGCCAGCGCTGCATGCAGATCTGCAGTGGGCACGTCGCCCTGCCACAGGGCGTGACGCATGCGATAGAGGCGCAGGGAACGATGCACCGGCGTCATCTCTACATGGCTGGCCAGCAGCGCATCGACGCGCTGCTCCAGGCGTAGGGCAGCCTCGCGCTCGCCCGCCAGGTGCTCGACACGCGCCAGCAGGAGCACTCCCTGCACTACCAGCCGGTCGCTCCAGGCGGAGACCTGTTCTAGGCCGGCGCTGAGCAGCGCCCCAGCACGTGCAAGATCGTTCCAATCGTAGTAGAGCCGGCCAAGCCCCATGAGCGCAAGTCCGCCGATCGGTTCCCGCCGGCTCTGCGTCAGCGCCTGTTCGTAGAGCATCTGAGCTGTGCGCGGCCGCCCGCGCAGGATGTTGAGTTCAGCCAGGTAACAGCGGGAGAGCACGGCATTCATGATGTCGCCAGCCGGATCACTGCTCGCAATCGTCTCGTGCAGCGCAGCCTCGGCCGCTGGATCGTCGCCGGCAAAGAGATGATTCATGCCCGTGACCAGGCTGATGCAACTGCGAAAGAAGGGGCTCTGTTCTGGGAGCAGCGCCAGCGCCCGTTGCGCCAGCCGGTCGCTGGTCTGGCTCTGTCCCTGCAGAGTGGCCAGCATGGCCTGGAACGCAGCGGCGCCGCCGCCGGTGCCGCCAGCCGGATGGGCGGCAAAGGCGGCACGCAGAGTGGCCTCGGCGTCGGCGAGCGGCTCGCCCAGCAGCAGGAGCGCACCGCCGTGATAGACGCCGAGCATCGGACGCTCCCGCACAGTCTCTGCTGGCAACGCATCGATCCAGCGGCGTAGCGTGGCGACTTCGCTGCTCTTGATCACCGACTCCGCCATGTAGGCGATCAGGTCGGCAGCACGTTCGAAGTTGGCCGCAAGCAGCGCATGCTCGACCGCCTCGTGCATGAACCCTGCCGCAGCGAACCACTCCGACGCACGCTGATGCAGTACCGGGATCAGCGCCGGCTCGCTGGCGGCGAGGCGCTGGCGCAACAGATCGTAAAAGAGATGATGGTAGCGATACCAGCAGCGCTCGTTATCCAGCGGCACGACGAAGAGATTAGCCTGTTCAAGCTGTTCCAACAGCGCCTGCATGCGACTCGGCGCCGCCGTTTCATCGAGCAGCGCTGCACAGAGCGGCGCACACAGCCGTTCGAGGATCGAGGTTCGCGCCAGGAAGTGCTGCACAGAGTCTGGCTGGCTGTTGAAAACCTCCTCGGAGAGGTAGTCGAGGATGTGGCGATGGCTGCCGGAAAAGGCGCGCACAAACTGTTCCGGGTCGGTCTGTCCCTGCAACGAAAGCGCGGCCATCTGCAAACCTGCTGCCCATCCCTCGGCACGATCGTTGAGCAGGCTCACGATGGTAGGGGGCAGGGCTGGGGCCAGCGTAGCGCTCAGCAACTGTGCTGCCTCAGCCGCTGTGAAACGCAGGTCCTGCTGGCGCAACTCGCTCATCTGGCCGCTGCCGCGCAGGCGGGCGAGCGGTAGCGGCGGATCGACGCGGCTGGAAATGATGAAGTGAAGGTTCTCCGGCGCATAGCGGATGAGATAGGCCAACATGTCATGGATAGGCTGCGCAGCAATGACATGATAGTCGTCGAGGATCATGGCAACGTGGTGCGGCACGCTGCCGATATCGTTGGTCAGCGCAGCCAGCAGCGACGGTACGCCGGATGGGTCGGCGCTCTGGAGGAGAGCAGCCGTAACGACCCCGCTCGCAGGCGACGCATCGTGAATCGCTGCCGCCAGATAGGTGAGAAAGCGGAGGGGGTCGTTGTCGCCTGGGTCGAGGGTGAGCCAGGCACAGTCGGTGGCTACGGTCGCACCCGGTCTGTCTGCCGCCGGCGCAACCCTCTCCTGGTCGGCTGCGCGGCGGTCATGGTGGGCAGTCCACTGCAAAAGTAGGGTCGTCTTGCCATATCCTGCCGGGGCCGAGACCAGGATCAGTCGTTGCCCACCCTGCACCCCGTCGTCCAGCCGGCGGAGCAGGTGTGGCCGTGGCACGCAGCCCAGGTTGAGCGGTGGACGGCGGTATTTGGTGGCAACCAGTTGCGCGTTCATAGGCTTTCTACCCATTATCGCGCACTTTTCAGAGGGTTGATTTGACTGGAAGAGGAGGGCTGCGTGCCGAATCTCGTCTCTCGCAGCCAAGCCGGGGAGGTCTCATGCGCCGCTGCCCGGCAACCCAGTGGCCGTCGGCGGCGCAGCGCCGGCAGTCGATCGGCGCGCCGCCCGTATGAAGGGTGGATCCCGGCCCCGTGCTACTTGTTGGCGCCCTCGGCTATCCGCTTGGCGCGCTGGAGTCCTTTGGTGGTGCAAGACTGCGCCCAGATCCCCGTCAACTGGTTCTTGGGGTCGTTGACAGGATAGCCCTCCACGATGACTTCGTCGGTTTCATCCGCTTTGAGAGCCGCTTCGGCCTTCTCCCACTGCTTGTTGGCGATGAAGACGGCGATCGTGACTTTGCTGGTATCGGGCACGGGGGGCAGCCCTTTGGGCATGGCCGGCGGCGCTTTCTGGCCGAGAACGATGAGCGTGCATTCGCCCAATTTCTTGATCTGCTTCGGCCGGCCAATGATGGTAGTTTTCATAATGGCAAGTCCTCGCTTTTGTGGATCGACACTCAGGGTGGCTCTGAGGAGCGCAACGGCTTGTGCCAGGTCGATTGCTGCCGGTTTCGGTTTGGGCGCTGTAGCCGGCTGCGGCTTGGGTTCCTTCTTGGTGTTGAGCGGCCGCGGCGGCAGGCCAAAGACCTTGCGCCGTTGGCGGCTCGTCATGCGGTCGCGCGCAAGCAAAAAGAAGACGCCGCCTGTGGTGCGCCGGCGATCGCCCTGCTTGGTCATCATGCCGCCCGCGGCTTCGACTTCCAGCGTGCGTTGAAAGATCTCCTCGACGGCCTCCATACTCAAAATACCGGCAATCGACCGGATGAGCCAGATGTTGGGCTCTTGCAGTTCCGTGGCGATCACTTTGACGCGTGCCGCGTCGACCGGATACGGCGTCTCTGGCAGGGGTTCGGCTGTTTCGTCTGGTGAATGCGATTCTGGTTCGCTCATTGGCTTGCGGCCTTTTTCGTGGGGGGAATGTCTAGTCTGTCGTGCAGGTACCTTACTGCCGACTGAATTTTACTCCAGAGTGAGACGGTTGCAAAGGCGATGAATTCGGAGAATGCCGCGGCCATACGGTTCACCTCCTTGGCTTTTCTTCCGGGCCATCCGACGTTGTGCGCTCGTCACGCCTGCCAGGGCAGGTGCTCCAGATCCACGTTGCCGCCGGAGAGGATCACACCGACGCGCAGGCCACGCAGGTCGATTTTGCCCTCCCACAGCGCTGCGATGGGCGTCATGCCCGACGGCTCGACGATGAGCTTGGCACGCTCCCACACGAATTTCATTGCGTCGATGATGGCTGCATCCGACACGGTCACGATCTGTTCCACCTGCTCGCGGATGATCGGGAAGGTCAGCTCGCCGAGCGAGGTGAGCAGGCCGTCGGCGATGGTCTGCGGCTGCATCGAAGGAACGATATGGCCGGCAGCCAGGGAACGGAAGGCATCATCGGCGCCGGCCGGTTCGGCTGCTAGGACGCGAATCCGCGGCGCAAGCGCCTTGGCTGCGATGGCCGTGCCGCTGAGCAGGCCGCCGCCGCCTACGGGCGCGATGATCACGTCGAGATCGGGCACGTCTTCCAGCAACTCGAGCGCAGCCGTGCCCTGCCCGGCGATCACGCGCGCATCGTTGTACGGATGCACCACAGCGGCGCCGGTCGCAGCCACGATCTCGGCCAGAGTGGACTCGCGGGCAGCCAGCACCGGTTCGCACAGGGTGATGAGGCCGCCGTAGCCGGCGACTGCAGCCTGCTTCACAGCCGGCGCGTTGCGCGGCATGACGATGTAGGCCGGGATGCCGCGCAGGCGCGCGGCCAGGGCCAGTGCCTGCGCATGATTGCCCGAAGAGTGCGTGGCCACGCCATGTGCTGCCTCCGTCGCAGCCAGCGAAAAGACCGCGTTGCAGGCACCGCGAAACTTGAAGGCACCGACCTTCTGCAGGTTCTCGCATTTCATGAAGACCTGCGCCCCGACACGCTCGTCGAGACTGTGGCAGGTCATGACCGGTGTGCGATGCACGTAGGCGCGGATGTGCGCGGCGGCAGCGCGCACGGTGTCAATTGAGATCGACATCGCAACTCCATTCTTGCACTCTTGGTTCAGAGCCGCAGGCCGAAACCGAGCCATGTGTCGGCATCGATCACACGCTGGAATCCCATGCGCTCGTAGAACTGGATGGCGCCCGCGTTGCGCTTGCCCACACCCAGGTGTACGCCCGGCACACCCAGCGCGCGCAGGCGGTCGAGAAAGGTCGCCATCATACGCCGGCCCATGCCCTGTCTTTGTCCCACGGGCAGGATGTCAATGTGCAGATGCGCTGGATACGTAGCCGCAATTTCAGGGTGCCCCATCTGCCCCCGGTGGATCGAGCGCACGGCATGTGCGTCGGGCGAGTCGTCGTCGGCGGCCGGCAGCGGGTAGCGGGCGCGCAGCGCCGGAAACCACTCTGTCGCACACCAGCGTGTGAAGGCCAGGGTGTCGCGCGTGCCCAGAATATAGCCGCTCGGTGTGCCGTCGGCGGTCAGAATAAAGCAGAGATCGGGCTCGGCCACGGCATAGGGCGCGGCAAAGAGGTGCCCCACCAGCTCAGGGTCGTGGTAGATCGCGCGCGCGTCGCGGCCGCCGTCCGCTGTGTGCAGGCAGATGGTGTAGAGCGAGTAAAGGTCCGTGGGATGGTAGGGGCGGATGGCAAACTCCATGCAAAAGGTCTCCTGGTTCAGTTGAACTCGATAGGTTCAGTATAGAGCCGTGCTGGGGCATCGGCTAAATTGGTGGATGCGGATGAGGGTCCACGGGTTCCCCCGCACATGGGGGTGTTGGCCGCCGAAGTCTAGCGGTGATAGGATACTGGATGTGGGCAGGCGCTCTGGATCGGCTCACTCGTGTTGTGGAGACGATGGCGATGCAGACGGTAACGTTACCGAATACGCACCTGGCACCGTCCGTGCTCTGTCTGGGCGGTGTGCCGCTCGGCAGCATGCTGGACGAGCGGCGTTCTTTTGCCTTGCTCGACGCCTTCGTGGCGCATGGCGGCACTTTTCTCGATACAGCCAGGGTCTATGCCGACTGGCTGCCCGGCGAGCGCAACGCCAGCGAGAAGACCATTGGCCGCTGGCTGCAGCGGCGCGGGCAGCGCGAGCGCTTGGTCATTGCTACCAAGGGCGCGCATCCAGAGCTGGCAGCCATGCACAGGCCGCGCCTCGACCGCGTCTCGATCGTCGCTGACCTCGATCAGAGCCTGCGCAATCTCCAGACCGACGTCATTGACCTCTACTGGCTGCACCGCGACGACCCGCAGACGCCTGTCGCCGCCATTCTCGACACACTGCACGATCAGGTGCGCGTGGGCAAGATTCG
>CAIRNL010000410.1 GCA_903879975.1 uncultured Chloroflexota bacterium
ATCAAATCGGCGTGCCAGTCGGCGATCTGTTTCTTGGCGCTTTCATTCCTGGCCTGATCCTGGCCGGCTCCTACATCGTCTATATCGGCTTCGTTGCCCTGATCCGGCCCAAAGCGGCGCCGGCGGTTCCAGCGGATATCCGTGCCCAAGAGAAAAACCTTGGTCTGCGCACCCTGAAAGCCGTCGTGCCGCCGGTTGTGCTCATCTTCCTCGTCCTCGGCAGTATCTTCTTCGGCATTGCCACACCCACCGAGGCCGGTGCTGTGGGCAGCATCGGTGCCTGCATCCTGGCAGCGCTCAATCGCAAGCTGACCTGGAACAATGTGCTGGGCGCGGCGACCTCCACAGCGCGTATCAGCGGCCTAGTGATGATGATCGTCATTGCAGCGAGCATGTTCACGGTGGTCTTCGATGGGTTAGGGGGCAAGCACTTCTTTACCGGATTACTGACCAGCGTGCCGGGCAGCGTGCTCGGCTTCCTCATCGTCAGCAACATCGTCGTCTTTTTCCTAGGCATTTTCCTCGAATTCATCGAGATCAGCTTCATCGTGATGCCGCTCTTTGTGCCGGCTGCCAGCGCTCTGGGCATCGACCTGGTATGGTTCGGGGTGATCATGGCCGTCAATCTGCAGATTGCGTTCATCTCGCCCCCTGTCGGATTCTCGCTTTTCTACCTGCAAAGTGTCGCGCCAAAGGAAGTACCCACCATCGATATTCATCGCAGTGCGATCCCATTCATGGCGCTGCAAGTAGTAACACTTATCCTGGTCATCATTTTCCCACAAACTGTGCGTTGGCTGGTCGATATGTCGTTTGGCTGATGCCCACATGCTCCCAAAGAAGGGGGGAGTCGAATGCTCGACTCCCCCCTTCTTTGTATCCGGTGATGCCTTAGGCAGACAGGTTGCGGATATAGGTCATGAAACTGTATTCGTTGATGTTGTTCCAGCCTTGCACCGCGGTGCGGAAGGTGTTCCATTCATCGTAGATAGATTTGAAATCGGCATCGGCTGCGGCGAACTCACTGTAGAGTTCGTCGGCAGCCGACTTTGCTGCGTCCACAATCTCTTGGCTGTACGGACGCAGCTTCGTGCCACTCTCGACCAGTCGTTGCAGCGCTGCGCCGTTGAGTGCATCATAGCGTGCGAGCATGGTCAGGTTGGCAACATAGGCAGCTGAACGTACAATTTCCTGGTAGACCTCGGGGAGCTTCTTCCACTCATCGAGGTTAATTTCGACCTCCAGGGTTGGACCCGGTTCCCACCAGCCAGGATAGTAGTAAAACTCGGCCACCTTATTGAGGCCCAGTTTCTCGTCGTCGTAGGGTCCCACCCACTCGGCCGAGTCAATGGCACCTGTCTGCAAGGCCTGGAAGATCTCGCCGCCCGGCAGCACCTGCACGGTGACACCCAGTTTGGCCATCACCTGGCCGCCCAACCCAGGGATACGCATCTTGAGACCGTTGAGGTCTGCTGCGGTATTAATCTCCTTACGGAACCAGCCACCCATCTGCACACCGGTATTGCCCGCCGGGAACTGGATGACGTTATATTTCTGGGCGTAAAACTCCTGCAATCGGGCAAGTCCACCGCCTTCATAGAGCCAGGCATTTTGTTGTTGTGCGTTCAAACCGAAGGGGAGTGCCGTGCCAAAAGCCGTAACGGGGCTCTTGCCGACATAGTAGTAGGAAGCGGTATGTCCAATCGGAACGGCGCCCTGCGACACAACGTCCAGGACCTGCGTGCCCGGGGCCAGTTCGCCGGCAGCGCGCGGTTCGATGACAAATTTGCCGCTGGTCATGGCTTTGACTGCGTCGGCAAATGCCACAGCGCCGCCAAAAATAGTATCCAAGGCAACAGGCCAGCTCGTTGCCATCTGCCACTTGATCTCCGGCAGGGCCGAATCTTGGGCAACAGCCTGTTGAGCCTCCTGGACGGCGGGTGTTGCACCAAACGAACAGCCTGCGGCAAGCCCGATTACGGCGCCGCCGGCAGCTTTGGTCGCCACACTCGTCAGAAACTCTCGACGGTTCATGGGAATTCCTCCTTGATAGATGCGGATATTGACTTGGTTACTACACAAAGGGATTGCACAAGGCGGGCAGAAGCCATGGCATTGTAGCCAATATACTCTTGGCTGTCAATCTCTTAAAAAGTATCCTGGTGCAGGTGCATTGCGGGTGTGCCGCACCTGTGATAGAATCTTGCTGGGCAGTAATTTTTATGGCAGCTACGACGCCGTCGTCACACTCAGTTGACTCTGCCCAGCCGGACAGGAGGCAGGGACTTTGCTCCACAGCACACAGCAGATATCACAAGCCGGTCATCGTGCCTTCAGAATCTTCACCACGCCGTTCTTTGTTTTGCTGGCCGTGTTGCTCGTCGCAACGCCTGCCATCCCGTCACTGGCCGCTGCACCGCTCCCGTATCCCACCACACCGCCTGGCTGCCAGCAGATTGTGTTGAACGGCGGCTTTGAGAACGGCGGCCTGACTTCATGGAGTATACAGGGACAGGCAGCGCCGGATTCTTCGGTCAAATTCAGCGACAACTTTTCGGCGCGCATCGGCCTGACCGCTCTGGACTCGAACCAGAACGTCAGCAGCGAAATCCGCCAAACGCTCGTCCTGCCAGGCAATTCCAACATCTCTTTATCCTTCAAGTACTACCCAAGATTCGACTTGAACATTGCCGATGCCGACGTGCAATTTGTGGACGTGCAAAGAAGCGACGGCACGCGTATCCCGATCATCCCGGCCGCCAAACAGAATCTGCTCACCTGGCAATCCATCGACAATGTGACCTTGAACAGTGTGGCTGGTCAACAGATCGCCTTGATCTTCGGTGTCAACAACGACGGTGTAGGCAGCAGAACCTGGTTGTATGTGGACGATGTGTCCATCACTGTCTGCCCGGCAACGCCGACCCCCACATGGACACCGACCCTCACGCTCACCCCGTTGCCGACGTCGACCACCACCCCACTGCCGGTTGGCTGCGTCAGCGATGTGCTCCTCAACAGCAGCTTCGAACAGGATCTTTATTGGGTCTTTGGCGACGACCCGGTACCGGCAGCCTACAGCGGCAGCGAGAAACACAGTGGGCTGCGCTCAGTGCGCATGGGGATCGACCCTGTTCTGGGCACGCTTGTCCAGAATAGAGAATCCTTCTCCTCGATCCGGCAACCGATGCAGATTTCGTCCATGGCCACCTCGGCCAGTCTGACCTGGTGGCGTTTCGATCGCAGTGAGGAAGCGCCCATTGTCGACCCCGGTTCCACGGCGGATCGCCAGGATGTGATCCTGCTGAACCCGGACTTTTCGACAGCAGCCGTCCTGTCACGCACTCGGCAGAACAGCGGCTCATGGCAGCAACAGCCGCCAGTCGACCTGACTTCTTTCCGCGGCAAGTCCTTGTTGCTCTACTTCAATGTCTTCAACGACGGCAACGGTCTACGCACCTGGCAGTTTATCGACGACATTACTCTCACCGTCTGCTACCCGCCAACCCCCACAGCGACACCGACGACACCGCCCACCCATACCCCCACACCGACAATTACAGCGACCAATACCCCGCTGCCGACAGAGATACCGGTCGTCAGCACGGACAGCATCGGCGGCGGCGAACCCGACATCATCCCCGCTCAGCCAGCTGTTCGTCCTCCAGACCTCGTGATCGTCAAAACGAGCCCCAGGGAAGAAGTGCTTTGGTTCGGCCGCAGTCCCTCCGAAGTGCTGACCTGGATCGGCATCATGGTGGGCGGGTTGGCCATTATCGGCTTGCTGGCCGGTCTCATCTGGCAATATCGCGGATCCGGACGATCCTCGTAGACAGACACCCAATCGCCGGATGGCCGGAGTGGGGGCGATCAAAAGATCGCCTGACGCCGGCATCTTCTTGGTGCGCTGGACTACTTGTTTGCGCCCATCGCCTCCATTATACTAGCCAGCGATACACCATGTAACCGCGCCTGTCGCAGGAAGAAGGAAGCTGATTCATGAGCAGTGACTGTCTCTGTCAAGATGCGCCCGCACCCGATAGTGTAACGAGCCACCAGGGCGCGCCCTTGCGCTGCCTAGCCTACGGACCCAGCGCGGCAGTCGATGGCTTTCAGGAACTGCGCAGCGAATGGAATGGTCTTTTGGCACGCAGTCGCTTCAACTCATTTTTCTCCACTTACGAGTGGCAGACGACCTGGTGGTCTTCCCTTGGCAAGGGCGATCTCTGGATTCTGGCGTTTCGCTGCCTGCAGAGCAACGAATTAGTCGGGATCGCCGCACTCTCCCTCCATCAGATTGAGTCGGGACTCGAGATGGGCAAACGGCAGTTTCATCTCGTCGGCTGCATTGAAGTGAGCGACTACCTTGACATCATCGCAGCTGACGGTCGGGAGCCAGCGGTCTATCGATCCTTGCTGACCTGGCTCTCAAGCCCAGCAGCACCGCAGTGGGACATTCTCGATCTCTGTAATTTGCCCGAGGCCAGCCTCACCTACCAGATCCTGCCAGCCATTGCCCACGAATTCGGGCTGCATGCCCAGGTAGCACAGGAAGATACTGCCCCACAGTTCGCCCTGCCGCTGCGCTATGATGAATACTTGCAGGAGCAGGTAGATAAAAAACAACGTCACGAGATTCGCCGCAAGCAGCGTCGGGCCGAACGTGAGGCAGAAGTAGGTTTCTACATCGTCGGCGAGCAGCATGTCCTCGAAGCAGAAATTGATGACTTTGTGGCGTTGCAGCGTGCCAGCCGGGTCGACAAAGCCGATTTCATGACACCTGAGATGCACCGCTTCTTTCTGGCCATTGCCCGCCAAATGAGAGAAGCCGGCACCCTGTGCCTGATGTTTCTGACGCTCAACGGCGAAAAAGCCGCCACCCTGTTCGCCTTTGAATATGACCGGCGCTTTTGGCTCTATAATTCAGGCTATGACCCGGATGCCCATGCAGCGTTGAGCCCGGGCTGG
>CAIRNL010000411.1 GCA_903879975.1 uncultured Chloroflexota bacterium
AATGGTTATGCCGGGTGACAACATCCAGATGGGCGTCAAGCTGATTTCGCCCATTGCGCTCGAGGCAGGCAGCCGCTTCGCCATCCGGGAAGGTGGCCGCACCGTCGGCGCAGGTGTCATTACCCAGATCGTCAAGTAGTGAACTTACCTGCTGCGTAACTTTTGGTGTATACTACCGTAAGTTGCGCAGCAGGATGCCTAGGCGAGTAGCTCAACTGGCAGAGCGGCGGTCTCCAAAACCGCAGGTTGCGGGTTCAAGTCCTGCCTCGCCTGCCTGAAACAGACCACCGGAGCGTAATGCCCGGTGGTCGTTTTCGGAATAACAGAAAGTTAGCGGGGGCAAAAATGACCAAAACCAACACGGCGCCCAAGCAAGAGAATCGGATTGTTCGGTACTTTAAGGACACACGCGCCGAAATTGCCAAAGTGACATGGCCAACGCGCGAAGAGGGGTTGCGCCTCTCCGGCATCGTCTTCCTGGTAACCATCGTTTCAACGATTATTCTCTTTGGTGTAGATTCGCTCTTTGCGTTTGTGGTTGGCCTCCTCATCCGAGGAACGGCCGGGTAGTTGAACAGCGTGAGTGAAAAGCGATTGCACTCTGTCGCCACACTCCCGAGCGGATGTGTCCGGCAAGGCCAGACGGCACCGACTTTTTCTGGCAGGCAGAGATGAAGGAGGCTCACATGACCGAACTGGCAAATGGCGCCCAGGCGTCCAACGAATTCAACGGCCTGGACGGAGCAGAGGCAGAGGAGAACAACAGCGCCGATGTTCCTACCGAACTGGAAGGTCCTACTTCCGAGTGGTTTGTTGTACACAGCTATTCGGGCATGGAGCACAAAGTCAAAAAGAACATTGAGCATCGCGCCGAATCCATGGGGATGACTGACCGAATTCTTGAAGTGGTCGTGCCCACGGAAACTGAGATCGAAATTCGCAACGGTGTACGGCGTGAGATAGAACGTCGCGTCTTCCCTGGCTATATCTTGGTCAACATGATTATGGACGAGGATAGCTGGTATGTGGTGCGCAACAGCCCTGGTGTGACGGGCTTTGTGGGAATGGGCAACAAGCCGACGCCGCTGCGCCAAGACGAAGTCGACAAGATCATGAAACGGATTGAGTCTGACGAACCGCGCATCAAGGTCAGCTTCCAGCGCGGTGAACACGTGCGCATCATGAGCGGTCCCTTTGCTGAGTTCACAGGGATCGTGGATGAAATCTTTCCGGATAAGGGCAAAGCCCGTGTCCTGGTCAGTTTCTTCAACCGTGAGACACCTGTGGATGTCGATTTTATCCAACTTACGCGTGATGCCTGATCGGTGAAAGATTGTCAATAGATTCCATCTTTTGTTGCTGGGTCTGGGAGCTGAAGTCCGATTGCCAGTCGGAAAGAAGCGTTCACCAGTCTCAGAAGGAGTGAAAAATGGCAAAGAAACTGAAGGCTATCGTCAAATTGCAACTGCCGGCAGGCAAAGCAAACCCAGCGCCGCCCGTTGGCACTGCGCTGGGACCACAGGGTGTCAATATCATGGGCTTCTGCAAGGAGTACAACGCGCGCACGCAGGGGCAAATGGGGCAGATCATCCCTGTGGAGATCAGCGTCTTCACAGACGGCTCGTTCACCTTTGTTACCAAGACGCCACCGGCGGGCGATCTGATCAAGAAGGCTGCTGGCATCCCGCGTGGCAGCGCCGAGCCGAACAAGAATAAGATCGGCAAGATTACCAAGGCACAGGTGCGAGAGATTGCTGAGATCAAGCTCAAAGACCTCGAAGGGATCAGCCTGGAGAGTGCCATGCGCATGGTCGAAGGCACGGCGCGCAGCATGGGCGTCAATGTGGTGGACTGAGCGGGATGTGTCATCCCGTGACTATTGTTTGAACCGTGGGAGGGCTGTCAGGCCCGTTAAGACCACCAAGGAGTAAATTATGCCAAAACACAGCAAGCGCTTTGTTGCATTGCAGAGCAAAGTAGATCGCACAAAGAACTACATGCCGGCTGAGGCCATTGACTTGGTCAAGGCGTGCTCGAACGCCAAGTTCGATGAGACAGTCGAAATCCATCTGCGCATGGGTGTTGACCCGCGTTATGCCGACCAGCAAGTACGCGGTGTGGTGACGTTGCCCAATGGGACGGGCCGCACAGTGCGCATTCTCGTCTTTGCCAGCCCAGATGGGCAGGCACTTGCCAGAGAAGCTGGTGCCGACTATGTGGGCGCCGACGACCTTGCTGAGCAGATCATGAAAGGTTGGACGGAGTTCGATGTCGTGCTGGCCACCCCGGACATGATGCGTGTCGTCGGTCGTCTCGGTAAGGTACTCGGTCCACGTGGGCTTATGCCGAGTCCGAAGACCGGAACGATCATCCCGGCTGAGGATCTGCCGCGGGTCATCAACGAGTCGCGCCTAGGCCGTGTCGAGTTTCGCGTCGACAAGACTTCCAACATCCACGTCCCTATTGGCAAAGCTAGCTTTTCCAGTGCCAAATTGCTCCAAAATCTGGGTTCGCTGATGGAGGCTCTTGTTGCAGCCAAGCCAGCCACACTCAAAGGGAATTACATCCATCGCGTCACGCTAACGAGTACCATGGGACCCGGCGTCAAGACAGACATTGCGGCTGCGAGCGCGCTGAGGGCAGACGAAGTCGCTGTCTAATCAGACTCGACCGGATGGATTGACGGAAAAACCAAGAGCGGAGCCTGGATGTGGCTCCGCTCTTTTCTTGTGCAGACAGTTGGTCGGGCAAAGGGGAAATGCCATGAACAATTACATCGTACGAGCCATTGCGCGCAAGGCTGGCATCCGTGGGTTGGCGTGCAACGTGAGCGAGATTGTGCAGGTCACTGCGCGCCGTCACCAAGCAACCTCGACGTCGGCGGCAGTGCTAGGCTATGGACTGACCGGCGCTGCGCTGCTTGGCTCGCTGCTCAAAGTTCGTCAGCACATTGCGATCAAAATCGAGGGCAGCAGTCTCCTGCGCAAATTGGTAGCGGAGTCCGACAGCTACGGCCACATCCGAGCCTACATCACGCCGACGGACATCCCTGGCCAGCTGGCCGTCGGCCCCACTGAAGTTGCCGCAGCCGTCGGACAAGAAGGATTGCTCACAGTCGTCAAGGACCTTGGCGTCAAGGACCTCTACGAAAGCGTCGTACCCATACAGACAGGCCGTCTTGACGCCGACCTGACCTACTATCTGATGAAATCGGAACAAGTGCCCTCCTTTGTCGAAATTGGTGTGCCCGTAGGCAAGGCTGGCACGGTGCACGCAGCAGGGGGACTCTTGTTGCAAACGATGCCCGACGGCGACGTGAGTGTGCTTTCACAGATGGCAGAGCGGCTCGATGACCTTCCACCGCTGGGGGAAATGTTGGCCGCCGGCGAGACGCCAGAACATGTGCTGGAGCTGGTTTTCGGGGGAGAGACTTATGAGGTGCTGGAAACAATTCCACTGCAATTCCGCTGCTCGTGCAGTCGCGAACGATCCGAACGCGCGATCCGGCTGATTGGCGCCGAAGAAGTGGCAGCGCTGGTGGAAGATGGCGAAGCCATCATCGACTGTCAGTTCTGCCATGAGCGTTACATCTTCGACCGGGCCGAATTGAGTGCCATCCTAGATGAACTGCAGCACGAATCAACGGAATCAAGAACCCAGTAGCATCTGAAAGCGGCAAAAGTGATCGGATTGAGCAACCAGGATTTTCAGGCAGCGCCGCTGCCAAGAGGACGAACTTGCAACATCCTGGTTTCTATCGACCTTTCCTGTAACAACAGGTTCGAAGAACAGATGAGCCGTCCCAGATTTGGCTGAAGGCCAGCGGTTCGGTTATACTGTGAGCTTGGAGATCAATCGATTAGACCTCTAAGTCTGATGCTAAAGACAGCAGGTGCCAGTGTAAATGTTCGGTTTGCCGGACAGCCTGCCGAGGCAGATGAGTAGAAGTTGTGGCATCCATCTGGGGATAGATGCACGAATTCAGCTTACTCACGCCCTTCTGCATCTTGCGGAGGGGCGTTTCGATTTTTGAACCAAATCTACAACAGAAAGGAGGGATGTCGCTTGGCTATCACACGAGAGAAAAAAGAACAACTTATCGCCGAGTACAAGAAGTTGGTTGAAAAGACGCCAGCCATGGTGTTCACCAACTACCAGGGCACAACTGTGGCACAGGTCAATTCGCTGCGTGCCAAGCTCAAGGATTCCAACACGACCTATGTCGTCGTCAAGAACACACTGCTTGAGATTGCGCTGCGCGAGAGCGGCCGTGTTGCACCGGAAGCATTGCTGAAGGGTGCCAATGCCGTTGCATTCTGCGGTGAGGATATCGGCAAAAGCGTTACTGCACTGAAGGCCTGGATCAAAGACGCCAAGGTGTTAGAGATTACCGGTGCAATTCTAGAAAATTCAGTGCTGGATGGCAAGAGCGCAGACGCGCTGTCCGACTTGCCGACCAAGGACCAAACGCGTGCGATGTTGCTTGGCGTGCTCAGTGCGCCGGCGCGCCAGTTGGTACAAATTGTCAACGCACCCGGTTCCAGCCTGGCGCGTGTCATAAACGCCCACATCGAAAAACAGCAGGAAGCTGCGTAATGCTGGCCTGTGCAACGGGAGCGCTGATCGTTGCACAGTAATGTCAACAGCGCACTGAGTTACAAAATAACCATTCCGATCGGGAGGATCAATCTCATGGCTGATTTGAATGCCATCGCCGAACAACTAGATACCCTGACGCTGCTGGAAGCTTCGCAGCTTGTCAAGATGCTTGAAGAAAAGTGGGGCGTCAGCGCTGCTGCGCCGGTCGCCATGGCTGCCATGCCAGGTGCTGCCGCAGCCGAAGCGGCGCCAGTCGAAGAACAGACCGAGTTTGATGTCATCCTGAAGGGTGCCGGCGACAAGAAGATCAACGTCATCAAGGTTGTACGCGCCTTGACCAATCTGGGTCTCAAGGAAGCCAAGGACGTCGTCGAGGCGCCCGGCTCGACGATTCTCAGCGCGGTCAGCAAGGAAGCAGCCCAGGATGCCAAAGCCAAGCTCGAAGCTGAAGGTGCCCAGGTCGAGGTCAAGTAACCTGACTGCCAAAGAGCTGACCCTGGTCAACGCTCTGGGTCAAGGAATCCGGATGGGATATTGGGAGCGGATCGACAGATCTGCTCCCTTCTTTTATCCCGGCAGTAAATTTGCACCATTTGGTTTTGTCGCCGCTGCTGTGCTAAAATCCGCGAGAGATGACAACGGCAATCCTCAGTTCTGCAGCTAGTTGCTGGCCCGTTTTCGGGCACGACTGGGCTATACAGCGTCTGAAGCGAACACTCCAACCGGGTAGCGGCGATGAACGTGCAGTGCGGCTCAGCCATGCCTACCTTTTTTTAGGAGCGGCGCAGGTTGGCAAGAGCACAGTGGCCAAAGCCTTTGCCATGGCGCTGCTCTGCCCGCATGGGAATGAAGCGCCCTGTCAAACCTGTCGATCCTGCCGCCTTTTTGTGCAGGCCAGCCACCCGGATTTTCGTTTCGTGCAGCCGCTGGCAAGGTCCGACAAAGAGTTGATCGTAGATCGCCAGAGAGGCGAGCTGCGCGGCGAACAGGCAGAAGGGCTGATTCGCGACGTGGCGCTGAAACCGATGGAAGGTCGGCGCAAAGTCTTCCTGATTCAGGATATGCAGCATGCCAATACAACCTTTGCCAACAAGATCCTGAAGACACTGGAAGAGCCGCCTAGCCACGCAGTACTGCTGCTTACGGCCTGCCATCGCGCAGAAGTATTGCCGACCATCCTCAGCCGCTGTCAGATCATGGAACTGCGCCCGCTAGACTACGCTGAGGTTGTGCATGCGCTCCAAGCAGGCTGGCAGGCCTCGGCAGCAGACGCCGACCTCCTGGCACGTCTCTCTGGGGGGCGGTTGGGATGGGCAGTGGATCAATTACACAATCCGTCACGCCGTGCGGAACGCAAGACACATCTGGAGGCACTCTGGCGATTGACGAACGCTGATCGGCTGGAGCGGATTGACTTTGCCAGAGCACTAGCAACTGACTGCGACACTCAGGCGCGTTTCAGCCTGTTGGAGACGTGGACGAGTTGGTGGCGTGACGTGCTCCTGGCACAATCAGACAGCAGCGAGGCATGTAGCAACGTAGACTGCCAAGAGCAGATCGCCCAGCATGCGCGCATATTCCGGCGCAAGGCTGTCTTTGCCTACCTGGGCACACTCAAACAAATCGAAGGTTATTTGCGCCACACTGTCAATACGCGGCTGGCATTGGATGTGCTGTTGCTGAAGTTGCCGTCGTCCAAAGATCGGCATTCATGACGTTGTCCATCCTGAATCATGCAACAGCAGGCAAGCTGTCCCCTATTGCGTTGGCTATCTAGATAAATCCTTCCGCAGCCACCACAATAGGCTGGCGCGGATGTGCAAGGAGAAAATTGGAATGCCAGTAGTTGTCGGAGTGCAATTCAAGCCAGTGACCAAGCTCTACCATTTTGATCCCGAGGGGTTGGTCGACTTGGGCGCTCAAGACTTTGTGATTGTCGACACGGCTCGCGGCCCTGAAGTTGCACAGGTCGTACAGCCACCTCACTTGATCGATGACGGTCAGGTGGTCGGAGAAATGAAGAAAGTGATCCGTCGCGCTACGGCCTGGGACATGGTACAGCGGGATCAGTGGCTACACAAGGAACAGGAAGCGCTGGCCGTCTGCAAAGTCAAGGCCAGAGAGCACAAGCTGAATATCAAGATGGTGCGCTGCGAATATAGCTACGACGGCGGTCGACTGCTCGTCTATTTCGCTTCAGAGGAGCGGGTCGACTTTCGCTCGTTGGTGCGCGAACTGGCTCGCATCTTCCGTACGCGCATCGAAATGCGCCAGATCGGTGTGCGTGACGAAGCCAAGCTGCTCGATGGGGTCGGCAAGTGCGGGCGCCAGCTCTGCTGCACGAGTTGGCTGCGCGAGTTCACGCCTGTCAGCATCCGCATGGCAAAAAACCAACAACTGCCGCTCAACCCGGATGAAATCAGCGGTGTTTGTGGTCGCTTGCTCTGCTGTCTGTCCTATGAAGATGACCTCTACCGCGAGCAGAACAAAAAGATGCCGAAGCTGGGGGCGGAAGTTGTCACACCCCACGGCAGCGGGCGCGTCCGTCACATCCACCCATTGAAGGAATCGGTCACGGTCATGCTCGAGAACCATGCACTGGTCGAAGTAGGAATTGTCGACCTGATCAACACGAAATCGAGCAGCGGGCATGGATGCAGCACCTGCGGCGGCTGTACGGTCAAGCGACGCGCCAGCGCCGAAGAAGACAATGTGCGCGCCCGCGCTGAAATGGGACGCCGCAAGGGGAAAAAATCAGGCGATCGTTCCCAAGCGTCAGCTGCTACAGCAGCACAACAGCCTGCAGCGGCGCAACAGCCTGCAGCGGCGCCCAGCAATGACGAATC
>CAIRNL010000412.1 GCA_903879975.1 uncultured Chloroflexota bacterium
GTAATTCAGGCATAAGTCGTTTCCCCTCAACGCAGCGTTGAAAGCACGTGGCAGGCGATCTCTGGAAGCTAGACATCCTGCGATGTAGCCCGCCCTCTGCCTTCGGTCTAGTCACCCGATGACGTATTGACCGGCTGCATCGTACCGATCAATGATTTCGGCTCAAAGGAGCGCTTGGTGCGCACCGTCTCGCGGCGGAAGTAATTACCCATCATATTGAGCACGGCAATGACGACACCGATATTCGCCACTAAGACCAGCATGGAGTTGATCCAGCTCGGCAACGGCAGCTTCATGACCACCATCTGTACGAGAATCAACGTCAGAATCAACGGCACCAATACCTTCCAGGCAAACTGCATCATTTGATCAACGCGCATGCGTGGGAAAGTACCCTTGATCCACTGAATAACAATGTAGATGAAGAAAGTCTTCGCCAGGAAGTAGATTGGCCCCAGAAGCGGGATTTGGCCGGCAAACGGTCCCTGCCAACCGCCCAGGAAGAGTGCTACCGCAACGGCACCCAAGAAGAAGCTGTTCAAAAACTGAGCCAGGAAGAACATGGCAAACTTCATGCCCGAATACTCGATATGAAAGCCAGCCACCAGCTCCGACTCAGCTTCAAGCAAGTCGAAGGGCGTCTGTTCGCCTTCGGCCAACGCTGCAATGAAGTAGATCAGGAAGGCACCTGGCAGGAGGAAGACGAACCAGCCAAGGCCTAGGTTGATCGGGCCAATAAACAGCGACTGCGCCTGAACAATTTCCTGCATGCGCATGGTGTTGACCAACAGCACCGGTGCCAACATGGCCAATACCATGGGGATTTCGTAGCTCAGCAGTTGCGCCACTACGCGAAAACCAGCCAGCAGTGCATATTTGTTATTGCTGCCCCAGCCGGCCATCAACGCTGCCATGATACCGATCGACCCCAGGGCTACGAGGTAGAGAACACCCACATTCAGATCGGCACCGATCAGGCCGGCACCAAACGGAATCACAGCTAGCGCCATAATGACGCCGACGACAGAGAGCACCGGCGCAATCTGATAGGAGATCGTGTCGGCCGAAGTAGGATTGATGTCCTCTTTGGAAAGGAGCTTCATGGCATCGGCCACGGTCTGGAAGAGGCCAAACGGCCCCAACCGATTTGGGCCAATGCGATCCTGGATGCGGCTGACCACTTTGCGCGTGATCCAGATAAGCACCAGGGCCAACAACAGTGCGGCATTGGCCAGGATGAACGCACCCACAAAGTAGGTGATCCCCTCGACCAGCCAGCTGAGTTCCTGCGGCGCGCCCAGATTGTACTGTATCTGGATCAGGGCGTCACTCCAATTCATACAAGAACCTCCATGTCTGCAGGCTACTCAACACGACAGAGCCGTCAGTTCCACTCGAGTGCGCCCTTGCGCCACTCCAGGAAGAGGCCCAAGATCAAAATCAAGACAAAGGTTACCGCTGCAATGACGGAGAAGAAGCTCAGTTCCTGGTAAGCAATTGCGATCGGGAACAAGAAGATAACTTCCACGTCGAAAATCAGGAAGATCAGACCGATCAGATAGTACTGGGCACGAAACTGCACCCAGGTATCGCCGATGGTCTCGACTCCACTTTCGTACGTCTCATTCTTAATGGGGTCAGGGCGACGCGGGCCAAGGAAGTGACCGAGCGTAACAGCGGCAACCGGAATGATCACGGCGATTGCGCTGAGTATCAGGACAAACCCCCACTGACTGAGCATGAATCAACTCCTGGTGCTTCTCAAAATTCCAGTTGTCTGGGCTATTCCGCTAAGCCTGTTTATGCGCTGCGCCCGACTTCGTGGTAGACGGACGAGTTGTGGTCAACTCAACAGTCTCTGGGCACAGCAGACGGTACGGCAGGATTGTGTAGAAAATAACAAACTGCCGCGTATCGTAGCATAAACCCAATGTGATCTGGAAAATCCCAGTTCTTGAAAACACATTTTCTTGGTGACACACGGGCACCTCTGGCAGTGTATCCAGAGGAACACAAGCGCCAGCCGTACATAAAACAGCCACAACTGTAACACAGGGCGCGCAGCGCAGACAAAGTGAGAGAATCAGCCGTGGCAGAGAATTGGCAGCCAAGCAAGTCGGCAATGGACGCCCAGCCCCACAGCAGTGCCCCGCAACTTCAGCGAAAGACGACGCACGCTCTTTCGCAAGGAATACGGAATGCGATGTCATGTTGACACCTTTTTGGCGTTCGTGATAGACTGCACAAGCGGTATAGTGGATAACACCTATATATTCCGCGAGACAGTGATGGCTCAACATGTTCAACAAATTCGCAGCATGTTGAGTCATTTTGCATAGTTCTTGGCCGCAAAAAGGAACATTTCAATGGCCCAGGATTACTTTCCGCTTTTACTATTTGTAGTCGTCTCCATTATTTTTGCCTTCATTGCGATTGGCCTGCCCAGCATTTTGGGGCCGCGGCGTAAAAACGCACAAAAGATGGAGCCTTACGAATCTGGCATCATACCCTTCCACGATGCCCGGCGCCGCTTCCCGGTGAAGTACTATCTGGTCGCCATGTTGTTCATCTTGTTCGACATCGAAGTGATCTTTCTCTATCCATGGGCCGGTGCCTTGCTGCCCCTGCGAGACAACTTTGGCCTGCTGATTGCGCTGGCACCAGTTGGTGTCTTTTTGCTGATCCTGATCCTGGGCCTTGTCTACGAATGGTCCAAGGGCGCGCTAGATTGGGAGTAAAGTCATGGGTCTTGAAGAAAAACTGCCTGAAGGAATTATTACGGCACAGTTGGAGACATTGGTCAACTGGAGCCGCGAAAATAGTACTTGGCCATTGCTGTTCGGCCTTGCCTGCTGTGCTATCGAGATGATCGCCACCGGCTCAGCTCGGCACGACATCTCGCGCTATGGTTCGGAACTCTTCCGCGCTAGCCCGCGCCAAGCAGATCTGATGATCGTCTCCGGCCGCGTCAGCAATAAAATGGCGCCTGTCATCAAACGTCTTTACGATCAGATGTCTGAGCCAAAATGGGTCATCGCCATGGGCATCTGTTCCAGTGCCGGAGGACCCTTCAATAACTACGCAATTGTCCAAGGGGTGGACAAAATTATTCCAGTAGATGTCTACGTACCAGGTTGCCCACCGCGCCCCGAAGCACTACTCTATGCGATGGACAAGCTGCGTGCCAAGCAAGGCAAGGACAATTTCCGCACCTATGCTAATCTGAACGCCCTCCCGGTTCCACCGACACCAGACGAAATCGAATCTCTTGAAACACTGCGTGCCCCGCAGCCTGCATAACATCTGGAGAACTCTATGCTCAACGTTTCTCCACGGCAACGGCCCTACGAGACCCTGCCTGGCCTCAACCCGCTCGGCATCCCAGCGGTAGCGTCCCTGCCGACGGGTGAGTCAGATGACACGCGTTGCATCCGCGAGCGCTTCGGCGATGCGATTCTAGCGGCAGGACTGCACAACGGCCAGCAAATAGTCTATGTGAAGCCGGAACAGTTGGTTGCTCTGGCCAATTTTGTCCAAAGTGATGCCAAACTCCAATACGAAGCGATTGTCGACGTATCCTCGGTCGACCGCTCGGAACTACCGGCAGACGGAGCGCGCTTCCACACGATCTATCAGCTCCGTTCCTATACGCGTAAGCAGCACCTGATGGTTGTCTGTACAGCAGACGAGGGCGGCGACCCCGAGGTGCCGAGCTTGGCCGGTGTCTACAAAGGCGCCATCTGGCCAGAACGAGAGGTGTGGGATCTCATGGGTGTGCGCTTTGCAGGCCATCCCGATCACCGGCGCATCCTGATGCCAGAAAGCTGGCCCAATCACCCGCTGCAGAAGCAGGTGCCGATTGGCGGCGAAGAAGTGCCCTTCACACTCACCTGGAGTGACCCGGAGTTCGAGTCGTTCGGCAACCAGGTCCTGGCTGCCGAGAGTCTGCCGCCCGTCATGCCGCCCGGCATGAGCCGAGAGAACATGATCATCAACATGGGGCCGCACCATCCCAGTACGCACGGCGTGCTGCGGCTCGTGGTAGAACTGGATGGCGAGACTGTCGTCAATGTCGATCCTGACCTCGGCTACCTGCACAGTGGTTTTGAAAAGACAGGTGAGAACAAACGTTACAAGGACTTCGTCTACTACACCGACCGCATGGATTACCTGTCCGCCATGAGCAACAACCTCGGCTACTGCGTCACCGTGGAAAAGTTGCTCGGGATCGAGATTCCGGCGCGCGCGCAGCACCTGCGCGTCATCATGGCGGAATTGCAACGGTTGGCATCCCATCTGTTTTGGCTCTCGACCCATGTGCTGGACGTTTCCGGCACCGGCATGGCACTGCTCATGTACGCCACGCGCGAACGGGAGCGCATCCTCGACCTCTTTGAGATGGCATGCGGCGCACGTCTGACGGTCGGCTACATGCGCATCGGCGGTGTCTCGCGCGACATTCCGCCGGCCTTCCTCGGCCACCTGGAAGACTTCCTGCGCGCCATGCCGGCGCGCATCAACGACTATGAATCGATGCTCACGAACGGTCCGCTGTGGGAAGAGCGTTTGCGCGGTGTTGGGAAGCTGTCGCGCGCAGAGGTGATCAACATGGGGTTGACTGGCCCCATGTTGCGCGGCAGTGGCGTGGATTGGGATCTGCGCCGCGACGCACCGTACAGCGGCTACGAGAACTACGACTTCAAGGTACCGGTCCTCACCGAGGGCGATTGTTATGCGCGGTATCTGGTGCGCTTGGAAGAGATGCGCCAGAGCCTGCGCATCATCCGCCAATCCATAGACAATCTGCCTGACGGTGTCTACCGCATCGAGGACCGCAAGCTCACGCCGCCACCGCGCGCTGAACTCGATGTGAGCATGGAAGCACTCATCCATCACTTCAAGCTGATGACCGAAGGCTTCCAGGTGCCGCCGGGCATGTTCTACCACGGCATCGAGTCGAGCAAGGGCGAGCTGGGCTTCTTTGTGTACAGCGACGGCTCGGCCAAGCCCTATCGCCTACACGTGCGCGGGCCGAGCTTCAACAATCTGTATGCCATCAGCAAGATGAGCAAAGGTGCCATGTTGTCGGACATCGTGACGAATATTGGCTCGATCGACATCGTGTTGGGCGAGGTAGATCGATAGGCCACAGATTTGGCAGATGTCTGCGGATTCTGATGTTCAGACTGATCGCGGAAATCCAATGCCCACTTGGGACAACGACAAGGTACCCAACGCACTCTTTACAGCGCACAACAGTCTATGGCTATCGGAAGAAGGTCAGCGAAAACGCTGTGGTCTACGCGATGAAATTCGCTAAATCCATCGAATCCGTGGTCTATTTGAGTTGATTGGATCAACAACTATGAAGCTAACCGAACCGATCCGCGTGGAAATCAAAAAGTGGATAGATCTCTACCCTGCCGGGCGCCAGCGATCGGCGATTTTGCCTGCGCTCTATGTGATCCAGCGCGAGTTTGGCTATTGCCCAGTCGACGCGCAGAACGAACTGGCCGCTATGTTGGACCTGGAGCCGGCTGAGGTAGGGGCAGTGGTCGACTTCTACCACATGCTGCATACCGAGCCCAAGGGCGAATATCATGTCGAGGTCTGCACCAACGTGCCGTGCATGTTGCGTGGGGCAGGGCAGTGTATGCATCATTTCGAGGAGAAGCTGGGCATCCACCACGGCGAGACAAGAGCAGACGACAAGTACAGTCTCGACCACATGGAGTGTCTTGGTTCGTGCGGTACTGCGCCCATGGTCTCCATCACCGAGCGCAGCAGCGGCCGAATTCGCTATTTTGAAGAGCTAGACTCGGCTGAAGATGTGGCAAAAGTGCTCGATCTGGTGAACGAGGGCAAGGCCTTTCACACGCTCGAACGCTGGACGCCCGAAGGAGACCCCAAGCTCACCGGCAAGGCGGCCGGCCCCTATCGCATCGGTGGCATGGCAGAGCGCTTCCTCACTGCACGCGTCGGCAAGTCTGACAGCCACACCATCGACAGCTACATTGCAGACGGTGGCTACGAAACCGCTCGGCGTGTGCTGACTACGATGAAAGCGGAAGAAGTCGTCGAACAGGTCAAAGCCAGTGGCATTCGTGGCCGCGGCGGCGCCGGCTTTCCGACCGGCATGAAATGGAGCTTTCTGGCGCCAGCCATGCCGCACTACCTCGTCGTCAACGCCGACGAGTCAGAGCCTGGCACCTTCAAAGATCGCATCATCATGGAGTACGACCCGCACCAGTTGATTGAAGGCATCATCTTGAGCGCCTTCGCAATCAAAGCCGAGGTTGCCTTCATTTACATTCGCGGCGAGTACTACTTTGGCTACACGCGCCTGGTTGAGGCAATCGAAGAAGCACAAAAGCAGGGTTTCCTTGGTACAAAGATTTTTGGCAGCGATGCCAACCTGCGCATTGTGGTTCACCGCGGTGCGGGCGCATATGAGTGCGGCGAAGAGACAGCCCTGCTCACCAGCCTGGAAGGCTACCGTGGCCACCCACGCATGAAGCCGCCCTTCCCGGCGGTCGAGGGATTGTACGCCAAGCCGACCATCGTCAACAACGTGGAGTCTATCGCCAACGTGACCCACGTGTTGCGCAATGGTGTCGACTGGTATCGCACTTTTGGGACTGAAAAATCGCCAGGGATGCGCATCTTCTGCCTGAGCGGCAACGTGAAGTATCCTGGCCTGTACGAGTTGCCGCACGCCACACCGCTGAGTGACCTGCTCAACAAGCATGGCGGCGGCCCACAGTTCGATGATCGTCCCTTTAAGGCAGTAGTTCCCGGCGGCCTTTCCATGAAATTACTCACGGTCGACCAGATTGACACGCCGCTCGACTACGAAGCAGTGCAGGCTGCGGGCTCGTTACTCGGTTCAGCTGGCGTGATTGCTATCGACAGCAGCCAGTCGATGGTCAAGGTGGCACGGCGCACGCTGAGCTTTTATCGTGAGGAGAGTTGCGGTAAGTGCACACCCTGCCGCGAGGGTACCGGCTGGCTCGAAGATATTCTCGTCCGTATGGAAGAGGGAGGAGGACGTGCCAAGGACATCGACCTGCTGGCGCGCATTACGACCTTCATTGCTGGCAAGAGCTTCTGCCCCTTCGGCGAAGCATCCGTGTGGGGCTTGCAGAGCAACCTGGCAAAATATCGAGCGGAGTTCGAACAGTATATTGCCTTGACCAATCCAGAGAACGAACTGCCCGTGATTCCGATCCGACCCATCTATCGCCCAGACACCGGCAACCCGAGTGTGGCGACGGACAGTTCATTCGCCATTGCAGGTGAGTCGCCGCTCAACCGCGACACGCCAGTGCAGGCAGTGGGCGACTAAGGCATGTTGTTGAGCGACATTTATTCTGAACGAGAAGCGGACTAAGCCATGACCGATCTTGTAACGCTGACCATCGACGACCGCCAGATTTCTGTCCCCAAGGGCACGCTGGTGGTGGATGCCGCAACTAAGCTGGGCATCGAAATCCCGGTCTTTTGCAGCCACCCCAAGCTCGACCCAGTGGCGTGCTGTCGCATGTGCCTGGTCGAAATCTCCGGCCCGCGCGGTATGATGCTGCAAACCGCTTGTTCTGTGCCCGTGGCGCAGGACATGGTCGTCAAGACGAACACGCAGCAAGTAAAGGATGTCCAAGAGGCAAATCTGGCCTTCATCCTGCTGAACCACCCGCTGGACTGCCCCATTTGCGACAAGGGCGGCGAATGCCCTCTGCAGGACCAGACCATGCAATTCGGGCCTGGGCTCAGCCAGTTGGTCGAGCCGAAGCGCCTGAAAAACAAGAACTATCTCATTTCCGATACCATCGTATTGGACCAGGAGCGCTGTGTCGTCTGCTGGCGCTGCATTCGCTACCTGGAGGAATGGGAGGACAAGCCGCAGCTAGCACTCTTCGAGCGCGGCGGCCGAACCATCATCGATATCCAGGACGGCCAGCCCGTCGACGCCAAGAGCAGTGGCAACATCATCGACATCTGCCCGGTCGGCGCACTGACCAACCGTGTGGCGCGTTTCTCCTATCGGCCATGGGAGATTGAGCGCACGCCGAGCATCTGCACACAATGTTCCATGGGCTGCAACCTGCGCATGGACACGCGCACACACAAGCTGCGCCGCGTCATCGGCCGCGAGAACATGGATGTGAACGACCAGTGGATTTGCGACAAGGGACGCTTCGCCAATGCATGGGTCAACGATGAGGGACGCCTCACCATGCCCCTGGTACGCAAGAACGGTGAATTGACGCCGGCATCTTGGGGTGAAGCGCTGTCCCTGGTAGCAGAGAGACTGCAGGGCATCAAGCAGCAGCACGGTGCCAACGCAATTGGCGGCATTGGCAGCGCCAAACTCTCCAACGAAAGTAACTATCTCCTGCAGCGCTTCATGCGCCAGCTGATCGGCACCAACAACGTCGACCACCGTGACGGAGGTGATGTGTCAGCCTTGCCCGCCGGCCTGCCCGCACTGGCCGACGTCATGAAGCCGCAATATGGCCCCAATCCCAGGCACGACGTCATCCTGTTGGTTGGGATCGATCCCAGTGAAGAGCTGCCGGTGCTCGATCTGCATCTCAAGCGGGCGGTGCGCCGGGGCAAAGCCAAGCTGGTCATCGTCCACCCACGCCAAATCGAACTGACGCGCTACGAAGGGCCATTCCTCCAGGCCAACCCCGGCACGGAGACAAGCCTGATCAACGGCCTGTTGCGCCATATCACGGAGATCAAGCAGGACACCCAATCTGCAGCATACGAGTTGACGTCAAGCGCCAGCGACCCGCAGATCGACCACCTGTGTGGCGTGAAGCAGGCCGACCTGCGTCAGGCCGCTGAGGTGTTGGCCAATGCACAGGAGCCGCTGATTGTCTACGGTCCAATGGGGGCGCGCGGCGAACTGGGTGTGGCACTGCGCCAGGCACTCACCAATCTAGCTCTCTATCTCGGCAGGCCCGAAAACCTGGCCTACGTCGGGCTGGAAGCAAACAGCCAGGGTGTGCGAGATATGGGATTGCTGCCCGACCGCCTGCCAGGCCAGGCGACGCTGGACGATGCCTTGGCCAGCCAGAGGCTCGGCACACTTTGGAGCTGCTCGCTGCCTGTGCAGCCTGGCAAGAACTACAAGCAGATGCTCGACGGCGCAGGCGATACGATCCAGGCGCTCTATATCATGGGTGCTAACCCAGCCAGCGAACGGCCAGCCTGGGCTGACACCTTGGGCAAACTCGATTTTCTCGTCGTGCAGGAATTGTTCCTGACCGAGACTGCAGTCAAGGCCGACGTCGTACTCCCAGCAGTGAGCTGGGCCGAACAGGACGGTACCTTTACGAACCTGGAACGCCGTGTGCAGCGTGCGCCCAAGGCGCTGGGCAACCCACAGAGCAAGGCGGCGCCAGACTGGATGATTCTCGACCACCTGGCCTCATACTTTGACGCCCAGTGGGGCCACGCCAA